>JABDBZ010000008.1 GCA_013288385.1 Bacteroidota bacterium | reverse complement strand
TCGGTAACTCCAACACCAACATTAAATATTGTATCAAGTTCAACTGCTATATGTTTAGGTAATTCAGCAACATTAACGGCAAGTGGTGCTACAACTTATACGTGGAATCCTGGGGTTTTAACTACACCAATAATTGTTGTTTCTCCACCTAGTAATACAACTTATACTTTAATAGGTGCAAACGGAAGTTGCACTAGTTCACTTACAATTCCTTTGGTTGTAAATCCAAACCCAACTGTAACGGCGAGTAGTTCACCAACAGTTGTTTGTAGTGGAAACACAAGCACTTTATCTGCTAATGGTGCACTTACATTTACTTGGAATCCGGGAGCTTTAGTTGGTTCTAGTGTACTGGTTACACCTGCTTCAACAACGAACTATATTGTAACAGGTACAAATGCATTTGCATGTACTGCAACTGCTATAGCCATTGTATCAGTAAACATTACACCAACTCTTAATCCAATTGCAACACCTGCTTCTATTTGTGTTGGCGCGACTTCAACATTATCTACTGCAGGTGCTACTACTTATACTTGGAATCCTGGAAACTTATCCGGATCAAGTGTTACTGTTTCTCCAGCAACTACAACAATTTACACGGTTACTGGTACTACCGGAAACTGTTCAGATACAAAAACAGTAAATTTAATTGTCAATCCTATACCGACTGTGTCTGCAGTTAGTAATCCAACTGTTATTTGTTCCGGAAAATCGGCAACGCTTACAGCAATTGGTGCAACAACTTATACATGGAATCCGGGTAATTTAAGCGGAGCAAGTGTTACGGTTTCGCCTGCAAGTAATACAACATACACAGTTATTGGCTCTAATGGAACATGTACAAGCACTGCACTGGTTAGTCTTTCTGTAAACCCAAGTCCTACTTTAATTGCGACTAGCAACCCAACAAGTATTTGTGCAGGTTCGGGTGGAACAGCAACACTAACAGGTAGTGGGGCTCTTTCTTATACATGGAATCCTGGAAATTTATCCGGATCAATTGTTACAGTTACACCTGCTACAACAACAAATTATACCTTAACCGGAAGTAATTTTATTGGATGTACTTCAACGCAAACAGTAGACGTGGTTATTACACCAATTCCAACTTTAGTTGTTTCAGCATCGCCAACTATAATTTGTGTTGGCAACACAACAACTTTGAATGCAATTGGCGCAACAACATACACTTGGAATCCTGGAGCTTTGAGTGGAGCAAACGTAACTGTTAGCCCATTGATTAACACAACTTATACGGTGATTGGTGGTAATGGAATTTGTACAACTAGTGCAACCATTTTAATTGTTGTAAATGGAAATCCAACTATTACTGCGAGCAGCTCACCCACTGTAATTTGTAGTGGAAACTCAAGCACACTAATAGGAGTAGGGGCATTGACTTATACATGGAATCCGGGAAATATAATTGGAAATAATGTTTCAGTAACACCTGTTGCTAATACACAATATACAGTAACAGGAACAAACGGATCGGGTTGTACTGCAAGTGCAGTTGTAAATGTTTCAGTAAATCCAACACCAACACTTAATCCAATTGCGACACCAACGGCTATTTGCCTTGGTGGTACTGCTACATTATCATCAATTGGCGCTACAACATATACATGGAATCCGGGTGCATTACTTGGAGGCACAGTTACGGTTTCTCCTTTAGCAACTACTATTTATACCGTTAAAGGTTTAAGTGCTGGATGTTCGAGTACAAATACAGTAAGTTTAATTGTGAATCCAATACCAACTGTTTCTGCAGTAAGTAATCCTACATTAATATGTGCGGGTAATCCTGCAACATTAACAGGAGTCGGAGCTACAACATATACATGGAATCCCGGTTCATTAACAGGAGCAAGCGTTGTAGTGAATCCAACTGTTACGACAACATTTACAGTTATTGGAAGTAGTTTATCTTGTACAAATACAGGTGTTGTTACCGTGAGTGTAAATGGAACACCAACTATTATTGCGAGTGCTAGTCCAACCAGTATTTGTAGTGGAATAGGTGGCACTTCAACTTTATCAGCAGTTGGAGCAATTACATATACATGGAATCCAGGGAATTTAATTGGAAGTAGTGTAGTTGTGACACCTACTGCTACCACAATATATACTGTAACAGGAACTTCATTGGCTGGTTGTATTGGCACAAAAACGATTTCTGTTTTAATAATTCCAACACCAACTTTAAATCCTACATCCTCTCCAACTGCAATTTGCGTTGGAAGTTCAGCTACATTGAGTTCTACCGGTGCGATAAGTTATACCTGGAATCCGGGAGTATTAACTGGTAGTAGTGTTGTAGTTTCTCCCACAGTAAATACAACGTACACAGTTATTGGATCTAATGGTAATTGTGCAACTACAAACACAATCTCATTGACAGTTAATCCTTCGCCTACGATGATTGTTAATGTGAGTGGGTCAAGTACCATTTGTTTTAACCCATCAAATGTCGTGGCGATGACGGCACAAGGAGTTTCTTCAGCGACTTGGCAACCCGGCAATGTTGTTGGTTTATCAGTTATTCTTACAGCCACTGCAACTATAGTGTTTACAGTAACAGGATCAAATAACTTTGGCTGTACAGATACTAAAACAGTTCAAATAACAGTAATGCCAACACCGACCGCAACAATTGTTGGTGTACCCTCATTAACCATTTGTATTGGTAGCAATGCAACTTTAACAGCATCTGGTGGGACTGCTTATTTTTGGGATGCGCCATTAAATATTCCAGGACCTACAGTAGTGGTAAACCCTACCGTAACAACTATATATTCTGTTCAAGTAAGTATTGGAATTTGTGGATCAACAGGAACTGTTCAAATAGTTGTTACACCACCACCTAATTTAACAGCAGTTAGTAATCCAACATTAAAATGTGGAAACACTAATGCAACTTTAACAGCTATGGGCGCCACAAGCTATACATGGCTACCGGGATCATCAACAAACTCTTCAATTGTGGTTAACCCTCCATTTACAACTACCTATACTGTTTTTGGAAGTAATGGAGGTTGCGTAACGTCTAAAACAATTACTTTGTTTGCGGCACCTTTTCCTACTGTAAATGCGTTTGCAAATCCACCGATTATTTGTAGTGGAAATTCAAGCACATTAACTGCAGTTGGCGCTTTTTCTTATACCTGGAACCCGGGTGCCATTGTGGGACAAACAATAGTTGTTACACCTTCATCAACTACAATTTACAATGTTACAGGGGCTAATATTTTGGGTTGCGCTAGTTCAATTACTCGAACTCTAACAGTATTACCTTCACCCACTTTAAATCCAGTTTCGAATCCAACAATGCTTTGTACAGGTAACTCTGCAACATTAACAGTTATAGGAGCAAATAATTATACGTGGAATCCTGGCCCGGTAACTGGCTCAAACATTGTTGTTACTCCATTTGTAACGACAACATATACAGTGAGAGGAAATATTGGACCTTGTTTAAACACAAAAACATTAACGTTAGTTGTTAACCAAACACCAACAGTTACTGCTTCTATAAGCAATACATTAGTTTGTGCAAGTGCAGCAGTAACTTTAACAGCTAACGGTGCATCAACTTATACTTGGATGCCGGGATCATTTACAGGTTCATCAGTTGTAGTTAATCCATTAGTAAATACTATATATACAGTCACCGGTTCAAATATTGGAGGATGTACAGGTACAGCGGTAGTTAGTGTAAGTATTAGTCCTGGACCAACAGTTACAATTGCTGCTTCTAACAATACAATTTGTGCCGGAAATACAATAACACTTACACCAAGTGGTTCAACTAATTATACATTGCTACCAGGATTTAGCACGGGAACTGTTTTTGTTGTGAATCCTCCAATCTCAACAACATACACTGTTCTGGCGGCTAACATCAATGCTTGTCCGGGTGTAAACACAGTTCAAATAATTGTAAATCCAATTCCAAGTTTAACTATTACACCTTCTTCAAATGGAATTTGTATTGGCAATTCAGTAACTTTAATTGGTAGTGGAGCTACATCATATACTTGGTTACCGAATACTGTAACAGTTGCAACTCTAACTGATTCTCCGATTGTAAATACTACTTATACATTAATTGGTGCAAATGCATCTGGATGTTCATCAACGCAAACAATTGCAATTGGTGTTTCTCCAATTCCAACTATAACAACTAGTAGTTCATCAAGTGTAATTTGTCAGAGTGGAACTATTTCGTTGACTGCAAATGGCGCAACTAATTATACGTGGATGCCTGTGAACTTAACTGGAAGCAATGTGATAGTTTCTCCAACAGTTACTACAACCTATACTGTATTTGGTGATAATGGCGGATGTGTAAGTTCTGCAACTATTTTAATTAATGTAACTCCAGGACCAACAGGTGTGAGTGCTTCATCAACGGGAACAATTACATGTTTGAATTCGAGTGTTGGTTTATTAGGAAATACAACGAGTACAAATGTGAGTTATAATTGGAACGGACCAAGTTCATTTACATCTGCAGTTCAAAATCCTACGCCAATAACTATTAGTGGTGTTTATACTTTAACAGTAATTGATTTGAACACAGGATGCTCATTATCTGCAACTACTGCTGTAATTGGCGGCACAACCATTCCTAATTTCTCGGTTACATCTTCAGGTAATTTAGGATGTAATACGACTGTTACATTAATGGCAACTTCTTCGCAATCTGCAGGAATTACTTATACTTGGACAGGCCCAGGAAGTTTTACATCAGCAACTCAAAATCCAACAATAAATATTGCGGGAGATTACACTGTTGATGCAACTGATATTGTAACCGGTTGCTCTGGTCAGTTAACGATCACAGTTTTATCGAATACAACTTTACCTGTTATATCTGCAACAATATTTCCTGCAACTTGTAATGGAACAGTTTCAAATAATGATGGAACAATTATTTTAGCAGGAACAGGTGTAGAGTTTGATTATGTTGTTGGAGCGACTTATACAGGCTCAGCAGTGTATTTAACTGCAACTCCAATTCCAACAACAGGAATTATTACAAACACATTAACCAATCCAAGTTCACTTTTACCTTATACTATTAGAATATTTGGAAGCAACGGATGTTTCAAAGACACTACTTTATTCTTAATGCCAATTAATTGCAACAATACAATTTTTGGTTTAACGAAGGCTGCAAGCACGCCAAGCCTAGTGAGTGGAAAATATAATGTTACTTATACAGTGACAGCAATTAATGCATCGTTTAATAATGTTACAAATGTTATTTTGAATGAAAATTTAAATGCAACATTCCCCCTTCCTACAACTTATTCAATTATTAGCGCACCAATGATTACGTCGCATGGAAGTAGTTTAACAATCAATCCTGCATTTGATGGTTCGGCACTTATTAGTTTAACAACACCATCATCAAGTATTTTATTACCAACTAAACGTGATACAATTGTGTTTACGGTTCAAATAGATCCAAAAGGATTCTTTGGTCCGTTCAAGAACTCAGTGATTGGTTTTGCAACAGATGTAAACAGTTTAATTGTGTCAGATAGTTCTAATGATGGCTTTAGCTGGGATCCTGATTTGGATGGAAATCCAACCAATAATAATATTCCAACTATTATTAATTTAAATCCAAACAAGAGATTGGGTATTGCAAAAGCCGGTATATTGTCAACACAATTAAGTGATAAATCATACGACATTACTTACATAATTACTGTGAAGAATTTTGGTAATGATACATTGAAAAATGTTGTAGTGAAAGATAGTTTGAATAAAACAATCCCTTCACCAGCACAATATTCAATGAAAGTTAATCCAAGTATTACCGGCACCCTCTTAACGGCAAACGCATCTTTCAATGGTAATACAGATATTAATTTATTAAGTGGTTTAAATAGTTTAGCACCGGGCGAAGTAGATACAATCAAATTTACAATCAATGTAAAACCAGATACAGTAACCGTCTTTAGAAACTCGGCTTATGGTTATGCAACAGATCAGTTTGCAACTTTGGCAAGAGATACATCTCAAACCGGTTACAATCCAGATCCAAATGGCAATGGAAATCCGAATGATATCGATGAGAGTGATCCAACCGTAATTATTATACCATTTACGGATCTGGAAATACCGGAAGTGTTTACACCAAATGGTGATGGTAAAAATGATTTGTTTGTGATCAGAGGACTAGATGGAAGAAAATTAAAGCTCACCGTATTCAATCGATGGGGAAATAAAGTTTATGAAAAATCAGATTATGATAATTCATGGAACGGTTATGCGAATACGGGCGGAGTAATTGTTGGAAATAATAAATTACCACAGGGCACCTATTATTATATCGCTGAGTTCTTAGATGGAAATAAAGAAGTTAAACCGGGTTATGTTGTATTACAGTATTAATAAAAATATTTTATGATGAAAATGAAATATATGAAATCAAGAATTATAATAATTCTTTTCATGTTAGGAATGTTTGCAAGTAAGGCGCAGTACGATCCTTCTTTCACACAGTATATGTTTAATGAAATGTTTATTAATCCAGCCTACGCAGGCAGTAAGGATGCTATGGCTGTAAATTTATTGCATAGACAACAATGGGTTAATTTTCCGGGCAGACCAATAACAACAACATTTTCATTGCATGGTCCGTTAATGAATAATAAAATGGGATTAGGTTTAAGTGTTTTAAATGAAAGTATTGGTAAACTCACTCGTAATTTGGTTTATGGAAGTTATTCATACCGTGTAAAAACAGATAAAAAAGGAACATTGGCATTGGGTTTAAATGCAGGATTTGAAAACCAAGTCAATAAATTATCCGAATTAAAAGCAACTGATCAGGGAGATGTTCAAATTTCGCAAAATACGCCGAGTATGATTGCTCCAAATTTTGGTTTTGGTTTATTTTACAGCACAAAAAAATTCTATGCCGGTTTATCTATACCACGTATTATTGATAATTCATATATGTTCACGAACGGTGGTTCCTTTAAGCAATCCATGAAATTCAACGTTCAAACATTTACTTATTATTTTACGATTGGTCGCGTTTTTGAAGTTAACGAGTATTTAAAAATCAAACCACAAGCAATGGTTAAAATGGTTGAGAATGCACCTTTACAATATGAAATGAACGTAAATTTTTTAATTAAGAGTTTAATATGGGCTGGCCTTTCTTATAGAAGTGGTTCTAATGTTTCAGTTATTCTTGGTGTTCAGGTTAATCCTCAATTTATTGTAAGCTATTCATATGACTACGGCTTAAATGCTATTCAACAGTATTCACAAGGTTCTCACGAGATCGCATTGGGTTATGTATTCTCTTATAAACACAAGAAAGTTATAACACCTCGATATTTTTAATATGAAAAAATTAGTTTTTTTATTTACTATACTTTCCATTTTTGTTTCGGCACAAAAACAAACAATTGTTGCCGGAGATAAATTATATGGTGAAAAACTATACGCCGAAGCAATTCCGGTATATGAAAAAGCAATTAAGAAAGACAGCTCTAATGCTGAGGTGCTTTCTAAACTTGGAGATTGCTACAGACTCACCAATAATTTAAATGGAGAATTGTTGTGTTATGGAAAGCTTGTCAAATCTGGCTCTGCAAATGATTCCCAAAAGTTTTTGTATGGAAAAGCATTAATGCAAAAAGGAAATTATGATGAGGCCAAAGGATATTTAAATGGATATACTGCGGATAACAGAGGCTCTAATTTAGCAAAAGGTATTGCAAATTTTGGTAAGATTAATAAAAATGCAGATGCTTATAAAGTTGATGAAGCACCATTTAATTCTTCTGATAATGATTTTTGTGCTCTTACATACGGAGAGAATATTGTTTTCACTTCTTCAAGAACAAAATCAACCTGGATAACAAAACATCATGGTTGGACAGATAAGCAATATTATAATGCATATGTAACAAATAAAGATGTACAAGGAAAATACATTAAACCAAAGCAATTTTTGGATGGCATTGATTCAAAATATAATGATGGCCCATTATGCATTGCTAGAGATTGCACAACTGTTTTTTTTACACGCAATACTTTTGAGAAAAAAAATGTTAGTTCTGATGGATCTTACAAACTAAGAATATACCAAGCAACAATTTTTAGAAATGTTTTAATAAAACCAATTGATTTAAAATTTAATAACAACAATTATAACTGTGCGCATCCTGCAATTTCTGCTGATGGGAAAATATTGTATTTCTCTTCGGATATGCCAGGCGGTTCAGGTGGTATGGATTTGTATTATAGTATTATTGGAGTGGATAGCACTTGGGGAACACCAATAAACTTGGGCGAAAGAGTAAATACAAAAGGAAATGAAATGTTTCCATTTATAACTTCTGAAAACCTTCTTTATTTTTCATCTGATGGTTTAGAAGGATTAGGTGGTTTGGATATTTATGAAACAAAAATAAAAGACAATAAGCCAACGAAGGTTTATAATATGGGTAAACCTGTAAATAATGAACATGACGATTTTTCTTATTATCTTAATAATGATGAAAAAAGTGGTTTTCTAAGTTCAAACAGAAAAAATGGTGGCATGGATGATGATATATACACACTCCAGGTTTTGAGAAAAGTTTCAAGAGGAAAAAATGTCACGTTTATTTTAAAGGATAAAGTCAGTGGAGAATTATTGCCAAATTCGAAATTAAAAATTAACTCTGATACAGGTTCTACAAATGAAAAAGGAGAGTTTACTTATTTAATAGAAGATGATATAGAATACAAAGTATTTGCAAACAAAGAAAAATATTTTGAAAATAAAGATTCATTGAACACAAAATCATCAGAAGATGAAGATTTTACAAGAACAATTACTTTAGAAAAAGATCCTAATTTATCATTCTTAGCTTTTGTAACAGATGCAAAAACAAAAGAAGCTTTAGGTGATGTGAAGATCAAGATAAAAGATCTTTTTAGTAAAAAAACATTTGATAGTACCACTACTTCAAGTAATGGAGAATATAAAAAATCATTGAAGGGAAGAAAAATTGGAGACAAGCTTGCATACGAAATCACTTTGGAAAAACTAGGTTATGTAACTAATGTTTTGAATTACACTGCTGAGATAAAAAAAGAAGGCGAGATTAAATTGCATGAAGAATTAAAAATGACTTTAGGTAAAGCTTTGGTAGGAGTGGATCTTGCGAAGATTATCGAAATAAAACCAATTTATTTTGATTTAGGAAAATCAAAGATCAGACCTGACGCTGCAATAGAATTAGATAAAGTTGTGAATATCATGAAGGAATATCCGAATATGTATATTGAATTGGGAGCGCATACTGATTGCAGAGGAGCTGCAAGTGCTAATAAAAAACTATCAGATGCGCGTGCGAAAGCTTCTGCAGCGTATATCATTAATAAAGGAAAATTCAATAAAGATCGCATTGTTGGTAAAGGATATGGTGAATCGAAATTATTGAATGCATGTGCTTGCGAAGGTAAAGTTCAGTCAAAGTGTTCAGAGGAAGAGCATTCAGTTAACCGTCGTACAGAGTTTATTGTTACAAAAATGAAGTAAATATTTTAATCCTCTATACTCATTCAGTTTATTTCTTTTCAATAGTTTCTCTCTAAATTACTTTTTTATTGAATTACTTTGCTCTGTGCAAATTAATTTCAAAAAATCAGACTTTGTAAAAGAAGTTAATGCTTCGCTTCCTTTCACACCCAATGATCAACAAGCCGAAGTCATTCAAAAGATTACCGATTTTATTTTAAGTGTAAATGAAAACGAAATATTTGTTCTCAAAGGTTATGCAGGTACCGGCAAAACAAATTTAATTGCTGCTATTACAAAAGCACTTCCGCTTATAAAAGCAAAAAGTGTTTTGTTGGCTCCAACAGGCCGTGCTGCAAAGGTTTTATCTCATACATCTCAGAAACAAGTGAGTACCATTCATAAAAAAATATTTAAAAAGGATTTTTCAAATGATGGTGTGACGATGTTTTCATTATCAGAAAATCTTCATACTAATACTCTTTTTATTGTAGATGAAGCTTCGATGATTAATGTGGAATCAGAAACCTCTCTCTATCAAAATAATTTATTAGAAAGTTTATTTGAATATGTCTTTAGTGGAAATAATTGCAAACTTATTTTTGTTGGTGATACTGCTCAACTTCCACCGGTAGGCAGTAATGTTAGTCCGGCGTTAGACATTAATTATTTAAAACAAAATTATCATCTCACTATAAGCACATATGAATTAACCGAGGTTGCCCGTCAAAAATCAGAGAGTGGTATTTTATTTAATGCTACAAAATTAAGAGATTCGTTAAAAGCCGAAAAATTTATTCTCCCAAAATTAGAAATCACAAATGATGTTCAAAATATAAATGGAGAAGAATTGGAAGATGCTTTAAACAGTGCTTTTAGTAAGTACGGACAAGAAAATGTTATTGTTGTAACGCGAAGCAACAAGAGAGCAAATCTCTTTAATCAAAATGTAAGAAACCAAATTTATTTATTTGAAGAAGATTTGTGTACTGGTGATAAACTCATGATTGTGAAAAATAATTATTTTTGGTTAAACGAAGATAAATCAGAAACGAGTTTTATTGCTAATGGTGATATGGCTGAAATTACTCGAATTACAAAACGTGAAAAATTGTATGGATTTAATTTTACGGATTGCTCAGTTAAATTGTGTGACTATGAAAATTTGTCAGAGCTAAGCGTTAAAATTATTACAGATAGTTTGTATACCGATTCAACCGCTTTATCAGGCGAACAGCAAAATTTATTATTTCAGGAAGTGATGCATGATTATGAAGGTGTGCCCGAAAAATGGAAGAAAATGGCTTACTTAAAACAAAATCCTTATTTTAATGCTTTACAAGTTAAATTCAGCTATGCCATAACTTGTCATAAATCGCAGGGTGGACAATGGCCTTGTGTTTTTATTGATCACGGTTATTTAACAGACGAAATGCTAGACCTAAACCTGATTAGATGGCTTTACACAGCTTTGACAAGAGCCACCGAACGGGTTTACTTAATTAATTTTAATGGGTCTTTAATAAATAATTAACAATCAAGGGTTATTAACCCTCATTTTTCTGCAAAATTTAGGCGTTTTTTTACTAAATTTACGGGAATTTACTGATTCATAATATTGGATGAAAAAAACTGTACTGTATATTTTTTTTCTTGGGATTACAACTAATTTATTCGCTCAAGGTTATAGTAGAGCTGGTGATTGGAAAAAATATAGAAATGAAGTATTTGTTTCTATGGGTACTTCCCAGTTTTTAGGTGACTTAGGAGGTAGAGACAGAACAGGGACACATTATAGTCCTGCTGACATTAATTTTAGCCAAACCCGTACTGCTTTTGGTGCCGGTTTTCGTTACAGAGTTCAAAAGTGGTTTAATGTTACCGGAACTTTCAATTATTTAATTGTAAAAGGAGATGATGCTGAAACACAAGATCCATATAGAAATAACAGAAATTTAAATTTTAAATCAAATATTTTTGAATTAATGGGTAGGGTAGAATTTGGTTATTCAAGCGCAAGATCTGGTAATCGCTACTCAATTAAAAAAACACTTTCTTCAAGAGTTCATAAGAGAAACTGGAATTTATTTGGTTATACTGGTTTAGGAGCTTTTTATTATAATCCAAAAGGAAGAGAGTCAAATGGACAATTTGTGGCTTTACGTCCTTTACATACCGAAGGTCAAGGGTTACCAGGTGGCCCAAAACAATATACTAATTATAGCATGTGCATTCCATTTGGAATTTATTATAAAGTAACCTGGGATAAAGTATGGAGTGTTGGGGTTGATATTTGCTGGAGAAAAACATTTACAGATTATATTGATGATGTAGGTACTTCTTATTATGATCCTGTTGCTTTACAGGCCGCTTATGGCAAATTATCTGCAGTGATGGCTGATCCAAGTAAGGGAGCTATAGCTGGTGCTACTAAACCTGATGGGAATGGAATTCCGGCTCAAAGAGGAAATATTCAAAAAGATTCATACGTTTCTTTTCAGGTTACAGTAGGCTATACCATTAAGAAACAAAAACGTAAGAAAGCTCGCCTTAGAAGTAAATTCTAACTTTTTCTTAATCCGATTTTCCTTCGACTCCGCTGCGCCACCGCTAAAGCTTATGCGACACGCGCTCAGGATAACATCGGTTCGGGGTTGACAATTTGTCATTTTACTATGTTTGGCACAATTTTTATGAATTAATGTTTTAAAAACTAATACTATGAATACAGGTAAAATTAATGTTCAAACTGAGAACATCTTTCCAATCATCAAAAAATTTCTTTACAGCGATAATGAAATTTTTTTGAGAGAATTAGTTAGTAATGCAACTGATGCTACAAAGAAATTAAAAGCGTTAGCATCTATCGGCGAAGCAAATGTGGAGTTAGGTGATTTAAAAATTGAAGTTGAAGTAGACAAAAGTTCTAAAACCATTACCATTAAAGATAAAGGTATTGGTATGACTAAAGAAGAAGTAGAAAAGTATATTGCGCAAATTGCTTTCAGTGGCGCAGAAGAATTTGTAACTAAATATAAAGATAAGGTTGATAAGAACGTTGTGATTGGTCATTTTGGTTTAGGTTTTTATAGTGCCTTTATGGTTGCCAAAAAAGTAGAGATCTATTCGTTGTCTTATAAAAAAGATGCTAAAGCAGTTCATTGGGAATGCGATGGTAGTCCGGAATACAACATAGAAGAAATAAGTAATCGAGTAATCAGAGGAACAAATATTGTTTTGCATATTGCTGATGATTGCGAAGAGTATTTGGAGAATGCTAAAATAGAAGGGCTGTTAAAAAAATATTGTAAATTTTTACCTGTTGAAATAAAATTTGGTACTAAAAAAGAATGGGTTGATTCAGGAGAAAAAGATGATAAGGGCGAAGACAAACAAAAAGAAGTAGAGGTTGATAATATTATTAATAATCCAAATCCGGCATGGACAAAGAAACCTACCGATTTAACGGATGAAGATTATAAAAAGTTTTATCACGAATTGTATCCAATGCAATTTGAAGAACCTTTGTTCCACATTCATTTAAATGTTGATTATCCTTTTAATCTTACAGGTATTCTTTATTTTCCGAAGCTGAGTAATAAATTGGAAATGCCTAAAGACAGAATTCAATTATATTCAAATCAAGTTTTTGTAACAGATAATGTTGAAAATATTGTACCTGATTTCTTAACCTTGTTGCGTGGTGTGATTGATAGTCCGGATATCCCTTTAAACGTATCTCGTAGCTATTTGCAAGCAGATGCAAACGTAAAGAAAATCTCAAGTCACATTACTAAAAAAGTTGCTGATAAAATGGAAGAGATCTTTAAAAAAGATCGCGCAGAGTTTGAGAAAAAATGGGACGATATCAAAATATTTGTTCAGTATGGAATGATCAGTGATGAGAAATTTTACGACAAAGCAATTAAATTTGCATTGGTAAAAACAACTGATAATACCTATTATACATTTGAAGAATTTGAAAATAAAGTTAAAGCACTTCAAACAGACAAGGATAAAAAACTAATTTACTTATATGCAACCAATGTATCTGAACAACATGCATACATTGATGCAGCGAAGAGTAGGGGATATGAAGTGATGATCATGGAAACAGGACTAGACCCACATTACATTAATCATTTGGAAAGTAAATTGAAAGATGTTTCGTTTGTTCGTGTGGATGCAGATACCGTAGATAAATTAATTAAGAAAGATGATAACACGATTAGTAAACTTTCGGAAGATGAACAAAAGAAATTAGAACCAATTATTCAGGAAACTGTAAGTAAAGAACAGTTTCATGTAATATTTGAAAACTTAAGTGAGACAGATGCACCAATGATTATTACGCGCCCGGAGTTTATGCGTCGCATGAAAGACATGAATCAAATGGGTGGCAGCTCTATGGGTTTTAATATGCCTGATATGTATAATTTGGTTGTTAATTCTAATCACCCTCTCATTAGCAGAATTTTAAATGAAGGCGATGCTGACAAACAAAAGAATTTAGCAAAACAAACAACTGATCTCGCTTTACTTTCTCAAGGCTTATTAAAAGGTGAAAGTTTGACTAAGTTTATTAAACGAAGCGTGGAGCTGATTTAAGTTAGAAAGTTAAAAAGTTTGAAGTTTAATGTTCAAAGTTCTGTGTGTATTGGCAGAACTCATAAAAAAAACCGTGTCTTATTAGATACGGTTTTTCTTTTGCATTATATTTAAGTAACCTCGCAATAACGAACTAAGCTTTTGAAATGTTTGTTTTGAAACAACTGGGCGATACGCACAGAACTTCAAACAAGAAACTTCAAACAAAAAACCTCTAGCTATCTACCAGAGGTTTTTCTTTTCCATCATATCAATGTACAATTAATTTTTGAATTATACAAGTACCCTTCAAAATACTTCTCATATCGAAACCTATTTCATTAGCTTAGGTATAACTAGCTAAGAATGGTGACAAACTACTTTACCAGAATATTAAAGAAAATAACTTTTGCCGGTCTTCAACTAGCCAGAGCCCCTATT
This sequence comes from Bacteroidota bacterium, assembly GCA_013288385.1. GTDB lineage: Bacteria > Bacteroidota > Bacteroidia > B-17B0 > Aurantibacillaceae > Aurantibacillus. The sequence goes on along the minus strand of JABDBZ010000008.1, from coordinate 34,606 downwards.
AACCGTAAGGGTGTCCTTTTTATTAACCGAATGAGTATTCTAAACACAATGATGATGCTCATTTTTTCTTTCACTATGCCTTTTTTTAGTTTGGAAGAGTTACTTGTATTTACGTTGCCCTTTACTATTTTATTTGCTCTGCCAATATTTTTAAATTACAAAGGTTACTTTGCATTTTGCAGATATTATTTTTCTGTTTTGCCTTTGTTGTTTTTAATTGGTTTGTGCATTCAAAATTCTTCCGTTTTGGGCGATAAATATCTACTCTTAACCACAGCAACAATTCCACTCGTTTTATTCAGGGATAAATCAAAAATTTATTTAATGTTTACACTTAATATTTTGGTTTTTCTTTTTATCGTTTGGTATCAATATAATTTTAAACCTCTGATCACAATGCCGGAGGTTGTGCAACAGGTTTATTTTATTCTTTCGCAACTAACAGTGTTCATGATTATATTTTTTATAATACAATATTTTAGAAATGATACAGAAGCTTACGAAGCTGAACTCGTTGAAAAAAGCAGAATTATCAGTTTAAAAAATTCAGAGATCATTGATAGTATTGTTTATGCAAAACGTTTGCAGGAAGCTATTATGCCTCCTGCAAATGAAATTTCAGATTCTATTCCTGAGAGTTTTGTTTTATACAAGCCGAAAGATATTGTTGCGGGTGATTTTTATTTTGCTGAACAAAAAGATGATTACTTTTTTGTTGCTGCTGCCGATTGTACCGGCCATGGTGTTCCCGGAGCAATGGTAAGTGTGGTTTGTAGCAATGCACTCAACAGGGCTGTGATAGAATTAAATTTAAAACTTCCCGGAGAAATTTTAGATAGAGTTACAGAACTTGTGGTTGATACATTTAAAAAAAGTCACCACGACGTAAAAGACGGAATGGATATTTCGTTATGTGTGATTAATACCAGAACACGCGAAGTTGCATGGGCTGGTGCTAACAACCCTTTATGGTATATTAGTAATAATGAAATAACAGAAGTGAAAGCAACAAAACAACCGGTTGGCAAAAGCGATCACTACAAAAACTTTACAACACATGTATTTAATTTAGCAAAAGGTAGTTTGCTTTATTTATTTACGGATGGTTATGCCGATCAGTTTGGCGGACCGCAAGGCAAAAAATTTAAATACAAACAAATGGCAGATATTATTCTTTCTAATAAAGATAAAGACATGCAAATACAACGTGATAGTTTAGAAAATGCATTTGTTTCCTGGAAAGGAATGTTAGAACAGGTCGATGATGTGTGCATTATCGGATTGCGTCTTTAAACGCAATATGAGAATGCTACAACATCACGATCTCAACCGAGGTATGAGCGTCGGGATTGATGATGTATGTATAATTGGATTGCGGTTGTAATTTATAGGTCGTACCTACGGCACTTCAATATATCCTTCTTTATTTTGTTATTAAGATATCGCTCCTATAGAGCTAAAAAATATTTGATGTAAGAATTCTAAACACTTCTATCTTTTATTAACGCAGCTCAATCGGCACCAAATATTATTAATAAAAGGCAAATAGAATGAACAGATTGCCGTAGGTATGACCTACTTTATACTATTTTATCATTTGAAATGTATCCCTTATCTTTTAATTCCTTCTGAAATGTTGTTACGCTGCTAAAACATTTTTTTGTTTCAATCATTGCTTTATTAATATCAGTATCGGTTATGTTTTTTTCGATTAATTGTTTGTTGATATACTCTAAATACCTATCGAGTTTGAGATAGATGTCTTTTCTATAGTCATTATCTGAAATGGTTATGTATGAACTTAATTTTTCAAATTCTTTGAATATTATAAGTAACATTTTTTTGTTAATATTATTAGCCTCAAAATTATTAATAAGATAAAAAGCTTCTGCCTTTATAGAATTAATTGCCATGCTGTTTAGCTTTTCCTTTGCAAATAATAAATCAACTGCTTTTAGCGAATAAAGAAAAGGAATATCACATTTAATTTCTTTTATTGCATGAGTTGTACTTAGTGTTCCAAAAGGATAATTCTGCGTTTCAATTTGGGCACAGCCACTATCTAAATAGTTTTCGAATGACTCATATTTCCAGTTATTTATCAAATTAAGAATGAAAACTTTACCCATTTCGGTGTTTCCCGAATCTAGGGTAACAAGTTCTAGAGTTGAATATAAATTTGATAAATTCTGAAATAGATAATGTTTTTTCGCTGTAAAAGATATTGAAACGAATTTTGATACGTCAGCTATTATATTTTGAATGAAACTTGTTTCGTTTCTATATGTTTGCCAATCGTTTGGTATATAATCAAATCTACTTGGTAAATAGCTTTTAATAATTGTTGAAATGAAATCTCTATAACTGTCTATTATTAATTTACAGGCCCTATCTTCATTAAATTGCACAGCACGATTGAAAAAGTCTTGAAAGGTATTATTAAAGTCCCAACCTAGATATTTATTTTCGAAATCATGTAATTTTATTTCATCAATATTATTTATAACGTGAGTTTCAATATTTAATCTTGCATAAATAATCTTATTTATTGCATTTTCGTTCCTTTCCTTAACAGCAATTGAAAAAAGTTTTTTAAGAATATCATTTGACTGATGGTATAACGCCCTTAAATAAATACTTTCCTTTATATCAAATTCTTTTTTGAAGTTATTTTCAATATCTTCAAGTAAAAGATTAGTTGTTGTATAATCAAAATCTTTGATGGATATAGTTCCAATTTCAATTAACATTATTTCGGGAGACGTTGTTATTTGAAAAGTTGAATCATGAGAAATTATAAACTCTGTGTCTTCAAAAGCGATGTTCAGTTTATTTATTAATTGCTTAATATTTGTTCGATTTTGGGAGTCCTTCATTAATTTATTTGCAACTGGAAATATTGAAAATAGAATTGTTGAACTGAACATTATTGAAAGAATAAATAATGAATTACCATATGTGTCAACTTTATTAATCCCTTTTAAATAAGATAAACTATAAAGCAGGAAGGTCAATGTGAAGATGAACAGAGTGAATAAAAACTTGATCCCTTTATTTTTAAATAAAACATTAAAGGCAAATCTGCCAAAATACTTACTGAAAATGTTATATGATAAAATTATTAATGAAAATATTATACCTAGAAAAACGCTTATTATTCTTGAAAGAGTCTCGGTTATATTGATTTGAATATTAATTTCTGGGAATTTAATTACAAGATCGTCTGAGCCAAATATCAGAAAATTTATGAAAACAATTCCAATTCCTATCAGAGCTGTTATCCAATGAATGAAAATTGCTTCGTAAAAACTCTTTATTCGAGATTTAAAAATCAAAAAGTTCAAATTTACTCGTTTTTTGTGAGGAGAATTATTCATAGTTGAACCCTTTTAATTACTAGATGAATTTATTTTGGCTAGTTTTTGTAATGTTTTTCAAAATTGTTCATCACGCCAATAACCAAATAAAAACCCCCACAAATTGCAGAGCTTTTATTCTTTGTGCCTTTGTGTCTCCGTGGTAGAGTAATCCTAAGCCTCAACTTCCGTAACAATACTCGGGAATATCCTCACGTTATTATTTTCTTCTCTTCTAAATTGGTAAGTGTATTTGTAATGGCTCTCTAAACCTGATTTGTTTGGGAGACCATTGATCATCATAATATTTCTGTTTTTTGCAAAACGCAACAATTCACGTAAGTAGTGAGCAGAAATTTGTCCAACCTCGTCGATGATGCAATGTACTTTAAAGTCTTTGCTGCTGCGGTGCGAAGACTCTTTAATAAATACGTGTAATAAAGTAATGTAGATGATTGCTTTTACAAGAATGTCTGTTCCGGTACTTCCGATGCTGTCTATCTTGTGAGTCCAACCCGTTTCGTTCATACCTTCTTTAATGTTGAATTTCAATTCAAATAAATCTTGTAAACGAATTTCTTCTTGCTCTTGCTCTTTAATGGCGTTACGCAATTGTTCTAATAATTTAACTGCTTTACCGCTGATCTCACGTTTTTGTCCGGTTGCGAAATCGGTATTAAATAAACCTTCATCGTAAACCAATCCGTTCTCTTCTCTGAATTCCTGAATACGTTTTAATAATTTGTAAACTTTATTATCCGATTCTTCCAAACGAATTTTAATGAACTCAATTAATTTACTTTCTTCAAACTCGGCTTTCTTAAAGTCTTCCGCAATTAAAGAGATGATGTGTTGAATTTTATCTTTTTGTCCGCTGAGCTCTTTTACTTTGGTAGAAATACTATCTGTTACCAAACCAATTTGAGTTGCAGTTTCCGCGATTGATAATTCAATTTTATTTTCGTTGATGAATGAACGTAAATTTTGTGCAAAACGTTCGTATTCGCCTTGGGTTGCATCGTTACGAATTACAAAATTAAAGTGATTATCAATTCTGAATTTACCGCCAAACTCATTCACATAACGTTGAAAAGCGCCGTATTCTTCATTAAAGTGTGAATCATTTTTTAATAATTGTGTACACAGATCCATGATATTATAATTGGTACGTTTTGCTTCGGCACGTTCAATAATATCTGAATATTTTGCATACACAGGTGTTTCACGGAAATTGTTAGAGTAGAAATTAATACCATTATTAAAATCGATCAGTTCTTCATCAAACGCTTTTTTTTGTTTGTTGAGTTCCATGCGTTTTAAATTGTACTTGCGACTGATATCTTCTAATTGAGTTCCTAAATCACCATTTGATTTTACAAACTCTTCTTTCTTTTGAATATGATCAGGCAATTTATCAAAGATTTCACGTTTATCTTTTAAATAATCACTGATAATTTGCGCGTATTGCTCAATGCCTTTTAATGTTTCTTGCAGTTCTTTCATTCTGCCTTCAACATTTTTCAGTTGTTTTGAATCAACACCTTTGCTTTTGAAATTGGTTTCTTTTTCTTTTGCTAATTCGTCTTCCTTATTTTCAAATTCTTTAACCTGATTTTTCTTTTCAACTTCCAATTCGCTGATCTCAGTTTCCTGACGAGTTTTTAATTCAGTTAAACGCTCATCGTTGTAAGCTTTTAATTTATCTAATTGAACATTGAATTCACTTAAGAGAACATTTTTCTTTTTATTTAAAATGCTGAGTTCTTCTTCAATAATATTTAAACGCTGACGGTTGCCGGTTAAAGATTCTTCAATTTCCTTACCGGCTCTGGTTTGCCAGTCTTCAAACTCATCTGCTAATTTTTTCTCGCGTTTATCAGCAAGTTCTAAAGAGTAGGCGAGGATCTTTACATCTTCTTTTAATTCGCCCAATTGCTTACCGTATTTATCGGCAGCTAACATTTTTTCTTCGTTATTGCTTGTTTGAAATTGATTTAATGCATCTTCCAAGTCACGAATTTGTGCTGTACGTTCATTTTTTTCATATTGATATGCTTCAATTGATTTTGAAACTACTTCAACAGGTTCCAAATTTAAACTGATACCGTATAAAGTGTTTGCAGTTTGTTCACTCAGCTCCGGATTCATATCTGTTCTGAAAAGTAATTTTTCATTTACTACTTTACCAATACTTTCGTGCCAATTCTTTACATTTTTTTCGAGGAAACCATAAAATGCATCGTTTTGTACATTTAATTTTTCTTCAATATCTTTTATTTCTGTTTTAATTTTTATGATCTCGTTATTGGTTTGATTAATACGATTGCTTAGTGACGCTTTTAAACGTTGTTCTAAAGCTTCCCATTCACGCTGAAGTGTAGCAACCATATTTTGTTTGATTGCTCTTTCGCTTTTGTTCTTATAACTTACAGCGCGTAATTCAGCCAACTCATTTTCTAAATTCTTTATTTCTTGTTCATAGAAACGTGTATTACGAATTACTTTTTCTTCACTTTTTAATTCGTTAAATTCAATTTGTTTGGATGTAACTTCTGAATTGAGTTCATTTAAAGCTTCTTCGCGCTTATCTTTTAGTTCGGCATCACGCTTATTGTATTCGTTCTTTTGCAGTAATTGTAATTCGTTATAATGATTAAAAATTTCACTCGTTTTAGAGTTGATCTTATTTACATAAGCACTTTTATCATTACGTAATTGCTCAATCAAAGAACTATATTTTAATTCAATACTTGCTACATTAGAAGTTAAACTTTCGTATTCGCGACGAGCAATATTTAATTCAACTTGTAATTTTTCTCGTTCAGAATTTTTCTCAACAGCTTCTTCAATATTTTTTTCTTTGTATTCTTTTAATTTTTTGTTGGCTTCGCGAATGGTCCTATCGTAATAACCAATTTCTTCACGAATATCATTTTGCTTTGCTTCAATATTATCTTTAGTTACTTCGTATTCGTTAGCAAGATTCTCCAGCTCTTCTTCTTTCTTTTTAGAAGCTTCACGAATAGCTTCATTTTGGGATTCAGCAAAACGTAAACTGCTTCCTAATTTATCAGCCATTTCCATTTGCGCTCCTTTGAGCATATGAACCTGATCGTATTTTTTATCAATGAGTTCAATTAATTGTTGCGTCTCTTTTTTTAGGTACACTTCAATATCTGAATACTTTTCGTTGAACTGGCGTAACTGACGTTCTACTTGTTCTAACTTAATACTGCTGCTTTCTGTTGTTAAAGAGTTTGCAATAAAGTCCTTGATGAAGCGTGAGTCAACACTACTTTTTGAAGAAAGAAATACGTTTGTAATTGACTTAGGAATGTTTTGATATTTCTCGTTTCCTTTTAGTAAAAAGAATTTCGATAATTGTTTATCAGTTTCTGTTCCGTAAATAATATTTCTGTAACGTTCAAATGTATCAATTTGATTAGAGATATAAATGCCGCGTTTTTCGAAGTTAGAAATAACCTCTTTGATCTTCATGGCTTCGTCATTCTCTGTAAAAAAGAAATCAGGATCGTAAGCTGCATCTACAAAACGAAACACCAATTTATTATGGCGATACACAATAACGAAAAATGGTTTTTCTTCAGTCGCAATTTCATAAATTAGGTATGAGTTCTCGTATTTGAAATAGTGTTCTTCAAATGGTTTTTGTGAAGCTGAAATACCTAAACCTCTACTGTTAGCGCTGTAAAAAAATAAAATAGCCCGTTGTAAGGATGTTTTACCAAAATTATTGGTACCAACAAAGCAAGTATTACCACTTAATTCAATATCGGTGTACTTTACATTTGAGATATTAATTTCTACAATTCTGTTTAAAATTCTGCAATTTTCCATTCTCTACTAGTTTCTTGTTTGAAGTTTGTTGTTGTTTTGTTCTTGGTGTAATCTGTGTTTTACGTCTTGTCTTACTTCTTGCTGTCTTGTCTCTTTCTTCTAAACCTTTTTTTCTTGTTCCTATTGTTCTCGACTCCCGCTCGAACTGACAGCATCCTGTATCTAATTATAAACTATCCCTTGCGAATCTTCACCACTATCTTCATAAATAGCAATTGAATTAATTACATCTAAAAGATAATTGTATGAATCCAATACTTTGTATGATTCTGTTTTTTCATCTTCTAATTCCAAGTATGAATCACGACTCATTAAGTCGCAAATCTCACGTACTTTATTGTGTAGTGTTTCTGAACGATATAAAGGAATTTTTTGTAGTTTTTGTTTCAAGCGTACATTTGCATTACACTCTTCAGCAATTTCAGTTGGTCTGAAACGGCTGCCGATAGTGATCTTGTTATCCATACTAGCCAAAAGATCAATAATGTCAATATAACGTTCAAAACGTTCTAATTTTTTTTCTAATTCGCTATTTGGTTCACCCAATTTTGAAAAGTAGAAATAATTATTTCCACGTTCGATATTGTATCTGATGATATTGAAATACGCTTGTAAACGATCAAAATTATCAGGGTTATTGATAATATCGTACAAGCGATTCATTCCATCTCTTGAGCCGTTACTCGAAATAAAATTACCACGAGCCATCACTGAAAATATATCGTGTGTTTGTTTCGGTAGATTGAAGTCTTCTGCGAGCATATGTTATGAATTTTGAATGTTTAATTTTGAATTGGTTGTGTGTGCTATTCTGTGTTTATTTTTTTGTTTAAAGTTTAAGGTTCAATGTTTAAAGTTCTGTGTGTAATCTGTGTTTGTTTTTTGTTCTAACACTACTTAATCCCACTGCTTACTTCTTATACTTTCTCCCTATACTTTTTTATTGTCTCGTCTTACATCTTGTTGTCTTGTTTCTTGCCTCTTCTCCTAAGCAGTTTTCTTAATCGCTTCCTTCTTGCTCTTATCTTTCGATGGTAAAATCAACGTGTAACCTAATCGTTTTTTTAAATTTGTTCCTGTTTCTTCGTAATCGTGATACTGCAAACGGTATTTAAAATCTAACGCATTTTGGTATTCCATAGCAATCTCTACAAACAGTGATAAACGTTCTTCAAACGTTACAGTGCCAATTGCTTTCGGGAATTTATATTCAATCAAATACTCAAATAAATTATTTTTGGATTGAACTAAAAAGCGTTCAACTAATTTTTCGGTATCTAATTTAATTTGTTGTTCTAAGCCTTTATCTTTAAAATTGCCAGCCATTTTATCGGCCAAACCACGCACCATTAAACGCGTGAGTTTATATTTTTCTGCAACACGTTTACATAAAACATGTCCATCATCGGTGTATAAAAAATCGACCGCAATTTTTGTACGTGGACCTTTATGGCCATTGTATCGTAGAGTGTTGACGTTTGTGGTGATCTCTTTGAAATTTGTTTTAAAATAAAGAGAACCGTGATCTTTAATTTCTTTGAGACGTTGTGCTTTTTTGTAAACATCCAATTGAAACTGAATCTTATTGATAAAGTCGGTAATGTCGGTTTGTATTTCAATTAAGAAATCTAAGTTCTCAATTAAACTAACTTTTAAAGCTTGGACAATGCCATATAATTCTGAATCGTTTGTTAAACCAAATAGTCCACGGGCTTCTTCAACAACTGCATTTGTACGTTTAATAAATTCGATGATCGTATCGCGTTTCTCACGGTAATCTTCCAGCTTTTGTAATTTGATACGATAATTACTTTCGTTTTTATATGTATCATCTACATTTTTTTGAAGCTTAATAATCTCACGTGTTATTGTAGCGTTTATCCGTTTTAAATATTTTTTAATGCTGCGCAAGAATCGCATTTCGCGAGCCTCTTGGTAGAACTTAATGTGACGGGTTAATTCGTTTAAGTAATCGTTAATAAAGCCCGGAGTAACTTCACCAATTTCCATGAAGTCCTCGAACATAGCCACTACTGCATCGTTTAAACTGACAATGTTTTCGTATTCGTAAATGAGATCGAGTGATTTTAATTTTTGGTATTGATCACTTGATAAGTCGCCACGACTTAACAATTCGTTAACCGTAATATTTTCACGATTCGCAAAAAGAAATTCAACTGCATTCCTGTTTTGATACAGTTGAGATAATATGTCGTTTACATTGACCTGTAGAGCCATTATTTAATAACAATTAGGTATAATCTCCTAAAAATACTAAGGCTAGAGCGCTTATTAAATTTGCGTTATTAACAAAAACGAGAGTAATTAACCGTTTCAGAGCAAAAATATGGCAAAATCATTGAAAATAAAGGGATTGGGAAGGATTACTGAAAGCGAATAAATTATTAACACCTGTTATACAATTCTAACAGGGTGTTGATAAAGGTGCCCCATTCGTATTTTTTCTTCTCTTTTTCAACATTGGCCACCATTTCCTTTTCGCGATTATTATCAAAAAAATCGATGATAGCGATTGCTATTTCCTCTTGAATTACAGGAAGTACATATCCACAAATATTATGCGGAACAATTTCTGATAAACCACCTACATTGGTAACTAGCATAGGTTTATTATAATAATAACCTACCATGGTTACCCCACTGTTTGTGGCGTTACGATAGGTTTGACCAACAATATTGCTTGCACAAAAATAATAACGAACCAAATCATTTGGAATAAATTTATCGTGTAAGATCACATGATCCTTTAAACCATAATTCGAAATAATATCCAGGTAAGGTTGTTTGTCTTCGTAAAATTCGCCCGCTATCAGTAGTTTTATTTTACTTTTTTTAATCTGTGGGTTATTTAGCGATCTCAATAAAATAGCGAGTCCTTTATAATGTCTTATTAAACCAAAGAACAAAATAATTTGATCTTCTTCATTCAATCCTAGTTTTTTTCTAGCCTCTTGCATACTCACTGCTTCACCATAAGTAGCATACATTGGGTGAGGAGAATAAGTTTTTTTATCGGTAGAAGAGAATTTTGAAATATCATTTAAAACCGCCTTGCTCATTGCAATAAAACCATGACAAGATTTTACAAAATACTTGGTAAACATTTTATCACCAAAACGTTTTTCGTGTGGAATAATATTGTCAGTCAGTGCTAAAACTTTTGTATGTTTTTTTACTAAGCGTCCTATTGTGCCTAAACATGGACCAAAGAAAGGCAACCAATAACGGAATAAAATAAAATCAGGTTTCTCTTTTTTAATAAAGGAAGCAACCTTAAACCAATTAAATGGATTGATGGAATTAATAAGTGTATGAATTTTAATTCCATTTGGAGCACTTCCGCTTTTTTCAAATTGTGAAGAACCAGGAAATAAAAAATTCGGATATTGTAAAGAGTAAGAAATTATTTGCGCATTGTGTCCTGCTAAATTTAATTCCTCACATAAATTTTCATTGAATTGCGCCGGGCCGCCACGGAGTGGGTAAGCGGGACCAATGATAAATATTTTGAGAGATTTAGAGGACATGATGTAAAGATACGAAATGTTGATTAATATTTTTAGCGATCTTCGATCAGCTCAGGCCAGGCTTCGTTATAAAGTCATAGCTTAAAACCGTAGAAATTTTGCCACAACTCTCTCATGAACTAAACAGAGGCTTTTTTATAATTAAGTTTTTAGAATACAGTTCACGATCTTTGCTTAATCTTCGCGCCCATGTGCTTAATGTTTCCAGGTTTCTATTTCTATAGACTTACAGCTTACCTGCAACACACTCAATCAAATCTTTTTCTTGGAGATATTTATTCGCAAGATCTCTTAATTGATTAGCAGTTACATTATTTACTGCGTTAAAGTAATTTTCGTAGTAAGAGTAATCTAAACCATATTGCCAAATGCCTTTGAACTTATCTGCTAGAGCAAACGGACCATCTACACTTCTTAAAAATTGACCAAGGATATAATTTTTTACAGTAGTTAATTCTTCTTTGCCAACTAAATCATTGCGCAAAATATTTATTTCATGATAAATTTCTTTCAACGCTTTTCCTGTCACGTCAGAACCAACTTCTGTACTAATGCTGAAATAACCAGCGTTAACCAAGGAAGATAAACCTGAACCAATACCATATGTATAGCCTTTGTCTTCGCGGATATTTGCCATAAGACGTGAACCGAAATAGCCACCTAAAATTGTATTCAAAACTTGAAAGTGAAAATAATCTGGATGTTTTTTATTGAATAAAATTCGCCCAACTTTTATTGCTGATTGAATGGCATCATCTTTTTCAATTAAATGTTTTTGTTGTTTTGTTGTGTCTAATTTAAATATAGGTTCTGCCAAAATAATTTCTGATTTACCCCATTTGGTGTTACCAAAAAGCTCTCCTAATTTATCTAATAAATTAGTTGGCATTTTACCGGAAACAAAAACGGTGCAGTTACCCGAATGGTAATGCGTTTCAAAAAAATCTTTTATACTTTGAGTATTTGCTTTATCAAAATCACCATCTTTTACTTCAATTCCATAAGGATGTGTATCGCCAAAAAGTAATTCATTAAATCGGCGACGGGCTATAACACTAACTTTTTGAGAGTTCTCTAAATGTTTTTGTTTTTTATTATTGATGTAAATATCAAATTCATCTTTCGGAAAGGTTGGTGTTTTTAAAATATCTTCAACAATTGAAATGGTTTCATTTAAATATTTATTCAATGTATAAAGTGTGATGCTTGCAAAATCTTGTCCTGTTTCCAATTCAAGGAATCCACCATAGTAGTCAATGTGTTCAGAAATTTGGTTGGCGGTATATTTGCTCGAACCAGTTTCAATTAAATTATTTGTAGCGGATGCAACTAATGTATTGGGCTGATAATACATGCCCGCTTTAAAAATAAATTCAATTTTAATTAACTCTTGTGATCCGGAATCAACGTAATGAACCATAATACCATTATTCAACTTTTGACTAACTGCGTGTGGTATATGAATACTTTCTATGGAATGAAATTCCGGTGCTTTGGTTCTATCTAACATAATTAATAATAAATGGGTGCAACATAATTAATTCCTTTTCCGTAAAGTTGGTACAACTTAAGTGATGTAAAGGTAATATCAATTTTCTCATTTTTGATATTCCACAAAAATGCTTTAAAACATTTGAAATGTTTTGGTAAACTTGGTGTAACAACCGAATAAGTGTATTCTTTCTCATTATTGTAATCTAGTTTAATCCAATTTAATGCGGAACGTTTAAAGCAAAACTGATGTCCGTTCATGCTGTCTATTTGTACTACTAACCAAGCTTCAAATGGAACAGGAACTTCTTTTACTTTAAATGTAAAATCGGCACGGATTGGGTTTTTATTCGGGAAAATTGCATTATTGGTATCATTCATTAATTCATAAAACTCACCATCACCAACAAAATGTTTATCCTTAATTTCTAATTCTAATTTATTTATTATTCTTTCCTTTCGTTTTAATAATCTGAAATCCCAATCGGGTTCAGAATCTAGTTCGGTATAATAACGCGAGTAAAATGGTTTTTCCCCTTTTTTGGCAAGGAGGTAATCGCAATTCATGTGCAATAATTCTGGCGCATCCATTGCATTTAAAGCACCATCGCTCCTGTAATTCATAAAGCCGTAAATAAATTCTCTGCACCTATGTCCACCAATAGTGATAGGAAGTTTATAATCTTTTTGCTCTTCTATTAATTTTTCATAGAAGCGGGGAGGGAAGGTGTCGTATATATAGAGTTCATGTTTTCTGAAATTCATTTTGAAAACAAAATGAATAATAAAAGTGACTGAGATGAGAATAGAAAGATAATTCAACCAATTGATATCTAATTTATCAATCAAAAAAGTGACGTAAAGTATGAATGTGATGTAAAAAAAGAAAGCTGTTCTATCTTCTGGATAATTGATATGCATAATTTTTTTCATGAGAAACATTGCCATGATTTCAGCTAAAAATAATTTAAGGAAGAAGAGATGAGGATGAGCTAATGTGCTTTTTAGAGTAGGTTTTGTTTTAAAATAATTTATAGTTCCGGCGATAACTAAAATACTAGTAACGCTAACAATAATTGTTTCCACTAATTGTGACCAGCTCCCGGTAACGATGTAAATAAGGGTTACAAAGGTTACCTGCCAATAACTTTCTCCGGCGCCGTGTGTGAGTCCGTTTTGATCTTTTAAATAAGACGAAAATTTTACCCAATAAAAAACAAACGCAGCATTTATTAATAAATTCAAGATATTGGAAATAGTAAAGAACTTCGAATTAAGTAATTGATGAGCGGAAACCAATCCCAATAACAAACAAAAAACCGGCATCATGATCAAGCTTGCTGCCATTGCTAGTTGCATCCAAAAACAAAAATAAACTACATATTTAATTTGGTTAGTTTTTAAATAGTCTAAAACAAAACCCGCGGCCATTATAAAAGAAGCGAATGAAATGCCATAACCTCTGCTTACTGAAAAAAACGTGAGCCAATTGTAAGAAATCAGAAAACCGAAAGTCAAAAACACTTTAGCGAAATCTGATCTCAAATGTTTACTAATTCTAAAAGTTCCCAATATTAAAAAGAGAAAGAAGATTAGATTTGGAATCCGTAAAACAAATTTAGAAGAACCCATTAATATATAACAAACATGCGTAAGTACACTGTTCAAAATATGATTGTTGGTATCTACGTGCGCATAAAACGGCATATAATGCCCGCTTTGAATAAAATAATAAAATGTGGCCGTTTCATCATGGGTAAAGGGTGTCATTTTTGCGCGTAACACAACAATTACGAATGAAATAAGCGCAACACTAAAAAATAAAATGTTGAATTTGTTATTTAAGAAATTGCTTTTTAGCATCACAGACTAATCGAGTAAATAATTTTGATGCTTATTATATTTTTCAAGGGTGCGAATCCCAGATGAACTGATGTGTTCAAATTCTTTATCGCAAAAAATATTGACGATCTTAATATTTGGTTTTAATTCCTGAATATAACGGTATTGATTTTGTTCATATTGAAAATCGGTTGAATTTCGTAAGCCACGTATCACCGTTACTTCGTAATGAAGTGAATCAACAAAATCAGTCAATAAATGCGAGTAATTTTCTATTTGTCTGTTTTTTATTTTCGCAGGTACTGGCCATTTTCTTTCTTCTTTGATTGGGTTTTCACCGAAGGCAATAATTACCTTATCAAAAATATTTTCAGCTTTTATTAATACATTATAATGTCCTTTATGAAAGGGATTAAAACTTCCTGCAAACACGCCAATAGAAGGTTTGTTTTGTTTTAAAAAAGTAATTAAATCATTTAACTCACCATTTTTATTGAGAGTTTCAAGTGCTTTTAATCTTTCCGGCAAATAGGTTTTGTAATCAACATTCTGAAAATCTTTAAAGACTTTTTTTTCGTTTTCAAGTTGTTGAGCAAAGCTCAGACTCAAAAATTTTGAATTGATGTCGTTAAATACCATTGTTTTATTTTTTTAAATAATAAAGGGTAGAACAGTTATTTCTTTGAAACAATTCGTTCGCAACTTTTGTAAGTTGTTCTTTTGTTACCGCATTGTATTTAGTAATTTCTTTATTTATTTCATCTGCATCTCCCAGTAATTCTGATATAGCAAGGTTGGTGGCTTTTGTAAGAACATCGGTTTCACTAAAAGTTATACTTGATTCAACTTTGTTTTTACATTTTTGTAATTCGTCGTCGGTAACAGCGGTGTTTTTTAATTTAGCCAATTCTTCTTCAATCGCCTTTTCAGCAATTTTTATATCAACATCATCATTCAATTTTCCAGAAACTACAAATAATCCCGGATCAAAATCGCCACTTACATATGCGTTTATTTCACTGAATAGTTGTTTCTCCTTTACAAGTGAAATATATAAACGGGAAGAATTTCCTCTTGATAAAATATCTGATAAAATATCAGTTGCGTAATAATCTTTATCTAATCTACTACACATATGATAGGTCATGTATATCGCGTTAGCTGGTACATCGCTATGAACAGTTAATTCTCTGAATTCTGTTTGTTTGGGTTCAACCGGCAAATCTCTTTTTAATTTTGGTTGAGCCGGAATTGGTCCAAACCATTTTTCTGAAAGTTTTTTTACTTCTTCTGTATTTACATTTCCTGCAACAACCATAATTGCGTTTGCCGGATGATAATGTTTTTTGAAAAAACCTTTAACATCGTCCATCACTGCATTTTCAATATGACTAATTTCTTTTCCTATTGTTGCCCATTTGTATGGATGTTTTTTAAAAGCAAGTGGTCTCAGTAAAAGCCAAACGTCTCCATAAGGTTGATTTAAATAGCGTTGTTTAAATTCTTCTATAACCACATTCCGTTGCACTTCTAAACTTTTATCAGTAAAACCCAGACTCAACATACGATCGCTTTCTAACCAGAAAGCAGTTTCAATATTTTCAACCGGAACAGTACAATAATAATTGGTAATATCATTGGTTGTAAAAGCATTATTTTCCCCACCTACTAATTGAAGAGGTTCATCGTAGTTTGGAATATTTACACTTCCACCAAACATTAAATGTTCAAACAAATGTGCAAATCCTGTTTTGCTTTCATCTTCATCGCGTGCACCTATGTCGTAAATAATATTTACACAAGCCATCGGAGTACTTTCATCTTTATGTACAATAACTTTTAGACCGTTATTTAGGATAAACTTTTCGAATTGGATCATGTTGTGCTTTAATATTTCAATTTATTGTATAAATTTAGACTTAATTTTAATTTTTTTCAATTAAACTTATTGAACATTGGTACTGAAGACTGAAATAGAGGAAATAATAAAAGTAGTTAAACTTAAAAAGGCAAATGTTTATTTGCTTTCCGGTGATATTATTAAAATTGAACCTATCGAAAATGTTGAGTTTGATGTAGAAGAAATAAATCAATTACAAGAAGCCAAAAGAGAATTACTTGGAGATAAAAAACATGGGGTAATATTTGTTACGCCTCATATGGGCGATATGACAAAAGAGGCTAAAATATTGGCATCGGGAGAAACGGCTAACAAAAATGCAATTGCTAAGGCAGTTGTTTTAAGAAATTTAGGTATGCGAATTATGGCTCAATTTTTTATTAGTTTTAACAAGCCTTCGGTTGAACATGCCGTGTTTCAAAATGAAAAAGAAGCATTAGTTTGGCTGAGGGAAAAAATAAAATCTAAGAAGTAATTGTTGCTAATTTTGAAAGAGTGATTTTAAAATCCTGCATTATTTCTTCCACAATTTCAGCGGCAGGTTTTATTTCTTTTATAGAAGAACTTACTTGACCAATTTCTAATTCGCCTTCATCCAAATCACCTTCAAACATTCCTTTTTTTGCTCTGGCTCTACCAAGCAACTCCGTAATTTCTGAAATTGATGCACCTCTTTTTTCAGCTTCATCAACGGCTTTATAAAATTTA
Organism: Bacteroidota bacterium; assembly: GCA_013288385.1. GTDB lineage: Bacteria > Bacteroidota > Bacteroidia > B-17B0 > Aurantibacillaceae > Aurantibacillus. The sequence goes on along the minus strand of JABDBZ010000008.1, from coordinate 17,903 downwards.
TTTTTTATTAATCTAACCGGGGTTAATTGTTTTAATGTAACTTGAGTATCGCCTTCATTTGTTTGTATAATTGCATTTTTAAAATTCTGATGAGCACTACTTTCAGGTGTCGCCACAAATCTACTCCCAATTTGAACTGCATCAGCTCCTAATGCAAAAGCAGCCGCCATTTGATAACCGCTTCCAATACCACCGGCAGCAATGATGGGAATAGAAACAGCTTTTCTTATTTGAGGAATTAAAACCATGGTAGTAGTTTCTTCCCTTCCATTATGACCCCCGGCTTCAAAACCTTCAGCAACAATTGCATCAACTCCGGCTTGCTCACATTTTAAGGCAAACTTTATAGCACTTACAACATGAACAACGGTTATTCCATTTTGTTTTAAAATTGTTGTCCAGGTTTTAGGATTTCCGGCACTTGTAAAAACAATTTTTACACCTTCTTCAATAATTACTTTGATATGTTCTTCAATATTTGGATATAATAAGGGTACATTTACACCAAAAGGTTTATTTGTTGCCGCCTTACATTTTTTAATCTGATCTCTTAAAATATCAGGATACATAGACCCTGAGCCAATTAAGCCCAATCCACCAGCATTACTTACAGCGCTTGCTAATTCCCAACCACTACACCAAATCATTCCTGCCTGCACAATTGGGTATTTAATTTTAAAAAGTTGAGTGATAGGATTTGTCATGCGTTGGGGCTGATTTAATTTAACAAATTTCGCCTAAAAATATCAAAAAATGCCGAATTTTGGCAAATTTTATTTATATTTGAAACTGCATTACTTATAGCTTTATGAAGAAATTAATATACCTCTTACTTTTAATCAGCTTTTCAGCCGAGTTTAAGGCGCAATGGCTTTGGGATTATGGGGTATCTGCGGGCGTTACGAATTATTTGGGCGATATTGGGGGAAAAGAAAAAACAAGACGTGATTTTGTTTCTGACATGAAACTGTCTAAAACTCGTTGGAATGGCGGAATTTTTGCAAGATACAAGTGGAAAGAAAAACTTTCATTAAAGTTAGCATTCGATTATTTAAGGATAGAAGGCAATGATAATCTTTCAACCAATCCAGGTAGAGAATATAGAAATTTTAATTTTAAAAATGATGTTTTTGCTTTAAGTCAAACCGTTGAGTATTTCTTTTACACCGATCCGGATTTAGGTAATACCTATCGTTATAAAAATAGTTTTAGAGCTTATGTTTTTGGCGGACTAGGTGCATTTTATACTAACCCGAAGTCTTTTTATCAGGGAGAATGGGTAAAAATGAGAGATTATTTTGATGAAGGTGTTCAGTATAAACAAATTGTTCTTGGTATTCCAATGGGAATAGGCTGCTATTTTACATTTAATAAGAGAAATCGTTTTGGGTTTGAATTTAATTATATGAAAACCTTTACAGATTATCTGGATGATATTAGTGGTAATTACCCTAGCACTCCTCCTTCGGGTGCTTATGCGCAAGGATTGGTTTTACGTACAACTTCTTTGCCTCAATCAATGAAAGATGCCAATCCGGGTGCTTACGACTCTCATACTTGGGGTGCTAAACGTGGCGATAAAACCAATAAGGATGCTATTGTATATATGAATGTTACTTATAGCCGTGTTATTCGTGGAAAGAGTAGTTTCTATCGTGCAAAACACAGTTCTTTCTTCGGAAAAAATAAAAGAAAAGTCCGTAAAATTAGAGCTAAATTCTAATTCAATTACTTTAATAAAGTAGTATCTTTGTTCCTGTTATGAATCTTAAATTTTGTTTTGTTATTTTTCTAAGTATTTTTTTATCCTCTTGTGGCGAAGAGAGGAAAAATATTGACTCTTCTGATGTTTCAAATAATGCATCTGCAAACGGAAAAATAAATAGCAGTTTGCCGGAAATGCAATTTGAAGAGGAGGTTTTTGATTTTGGAAAAATTACTCAAGGAGAAGTTGTAAGCCATGATTTTAAATTCAAAAATATTGGTAACAGTAATTTAATTATTTCAGGAGCAAGCGGAAGTTGTGGTTGCACGGTACCAAAATGGCCAAAGGAACCTATCTTATCTGGTAAAGAAGGAAAAATAAATGTTATTTTCTCGAGTGAAGGAAAAAAAGGTTTAATGGATAAAACAGTTACCATAGTTACAAACTGTGAGCCATCAACACGCATAATCAGAATTAAAGCTGAAGTAATTGTTGTTGAAAGTGTGAAAGAACCAGGGTTTTAATTAAAAAAAGTATAAGAAGAAAGAATAGAGTATAAGAACTAGGAAGTGCAAAGTAGACAGATAGCAGTACTAAACATAAAAAAATAAACGAGGAATAAAAAACACAGATCACACACAGAACTTTCAACTTTCAACTTTATACTTTTTACAGAAGTAGAAACAGCAAACTTTAAACACTTTAGCAAACAGAAATAACAAATAAAACAAAAATAAAACTATGTTACAATTAATAATTTTAATGGGGCAACCACAACCGGGAGCAAATCCAATTATGCAATTTTTACCTTTAATAGCCATTGTAGTTGTTTTCTATTTCTTTATGATTAGACCTCAAATGAAAAAAACGAAGGATCAAAAGAAATATATTGAGGCTTTGAAAAAAGGAGATAAAATTTTAACTATTGGTGGAATTTATGGAAAGATACATGAACTAAAAGAAGATGGTTCTATTATCATGGAAATTGAAGACGGATCAAAAATGAGAATTTCGAAGAATGCTGTATCCATGGATGCGTCAGGTACGTTGAATCAAAATCCGTAATTGAGTGAACACAACAAAGCAAATAAAAATTAATAAGCCGAATAAACTTTCGGCTTTTTTTATTTGTATAATAATAGCAACTATTCTCTGGTTGCTCCATTCTCTAAATACAGTTTATACCAAACAGTTTGCCATACCGGTTGAATTTATTAATTATCCTCATCACAAAATGATGATTAACGAAGCACCGAAAGAATTAAGTGTATCAGTTAAGGCAAGTGGATTAAAATTATTTTTAATTGGTTTAAATGAACCTTTTTCAGCCTTGCAGGTAGATTTTAATGATACAAAATCTAATCAAAGCAGAAATAGATTCTATCTTTCTTCCAACATTGGAAATATTCAAAAGTTACTAAAATTAAAAGCAGATATTAAAAGTGTTTATCCTGATACAATTGCTTTTATAAATAGTGCAGGTACACAAAAGGAAGTCGCAGTTAAAGTGCCGCTTTTTATTAAATATGCTCAAGGATATGTGGCTACGAGTGTAAAAATTGAACCCAATAAAGTCTTAATTAATGGTGAAGAAGCGGATATTCAAAATATAGATACTTTATACACTTCACCCATATACTTAAACAATCTTAAAAGTAATTTTAGCAAAAATGTTTCTATTTCAAATTCTAATTCAAGAATTGTTTTAAACAAAAACACTGTTGAACTTACAATTTCAATTGATAAATTAATTGAACGTGAGGTTACTTTAAATTTGCATATCGAAAATGAAGAACCAACTTTTAAATATGTTTTATTTCCATCAAAAGTAAAATTGAAATTAACTACTTCTTTCAATAAATTATCTGATATTGATACAACTATTCTGAAAGCGAACGTTAATTTAAAACAGAAAAAAAACAATAAATTACCTGTCAATTTATCAAGTATGCCTTCAGGTATTAATATAATTGACTATTATCCTAAAGAAGTTGAATTTTTAATAATCAAGAAGAAATGATTGTTGGATTAACAGGTGGTATTGGAACCGGTAAAACAATGGTAGCTCAGCTTTTTGCTATGTTGGGAGCTAAAGTTTTCAATAGTGATGAAAGCGCAAAACAACTTTATTTTGATCCCGAAATAAAAAACAAGGTTATTCAATTACTTGGTTCCGAAAGTTATAATGCCGCCTTTTCATTAAACAAAAAATATATTTCTGATAAAATATTTTCTGATACAAATTTATTACAAAAACTAAATGGGATTATACATCCTGCTGTGGCAAATGATTTCAATAATTTTGTTGCTAAAAATTCAAACTATCTTATTATTAAGGAAAGTGCTATTTTATTTGAAACCGGTATTTATAAATCTTTAGATAAAGTTATATTAGTTACATCTCCAGTAGATTTACGAATTAAACGTGTGATGAAGAGAGATGGGCTTAATGAAACCGAAGTCCGAAATAAAATTAAAAGTCAAATGAGTGAAGAAAAAAAAATTAAACTTACTGATCTTATAATTTATAATAATGAAATCGATTTTTTAATTCCTCAGGCACATACAATTTATACTAAATTATTAAATGCTTAAGAAGGATTATATTCAACGCCAATTTGAAGAGTTCGGCAAAGTGATGGCCGTAATATTAAGTTACAAAAGAAATAATGATTGGACTAATTTTGAACTCGAAATTGAGAAAGCTTTAAATAGATTTACTAATTTTGGAATTAAAGATCTTATTGAAAAGGATCTGAAATCATTTGAAGTTTTCATTAATGAAAACGTACAGCTAAAATCTGAGCAAATAAAAATAATTGCAGATCTTTTGTATGAGAAATCATTTACTTCAGATAATACCGAGAAAGAAACGAAAGATATTCTAAAAAAAGCAGGTTTTCTTTATGAGTTATACAGTGACAACTTAACCGCGAATGAATTCAATTTAGAGGTACGTTATAGAATAGATCTTATTAAAAAAATTATTCTTCCACCCAATCAGCTATAAATAAATTGGTGTCTCTTGTGCCATGATTATTTCTGTTGGATGACCAGATTAATTTTTTACCATCCGGTGAAAACATCGGAAACGCATTAAACAAGCTTTCTTTAGTGATTTGTTCTAAACCTGTTCCATCTATATTAATAGTAAACAGTTGAAAATCATAACCTCGTTTACTATGGTGGTTCGATGAAAAAATAATTTTATTTCCATGAGGAATAAAATAAGGTGCCCAATTTGCTTTTCCTAAACTTGTGATTTGTTTCATATCACTACCATCTACATTACATGTAAAAATTTCCATAGTAGTAGGGGCAACAAGATGTTTGTTTAAATAGTATTTATATTCCATTATTTCTTCTTCAGAATTTGGTCGAGATGCTCTGAATACAAGTTTTTTTCCATCTGCCGAAAAGAAGGCACCTCCATCATATCCCAGGATATGCGTAATTTGTTTTTGGTTTTTGCCTGTTATATCCATTGTCCATAATTCCAGATCACCACTTCTATCACTCGTAAAAACAATCTTGTCGCCTTTTGGTGAAACCGTAGCTTCGGCATCATAACCCGGACTATTAGTTAATTGTTTTTTTACGACGCCATTTGGTGCTGCAATAAATATGTCATACTCAGGATAAATAGGCCAAAGATATTTACCTATTTCAACTGGTACAGCAGGACATGTATCTTGTTTCAAATGTGTAGATGCGTATAAAATATCAGTGCCATTCGGCATATAGTAACTACAGGTAGTTCTTCCTCTTCCTGTACTAACCATACTTGGTTTGTAGTTAGTATCTAAAGCTGCTTTCGCAAGATCCATACTAAAAATCTGATCGCAATGCAATCCCCATTTTTTAAAATTGCTTTGGAAACTAACGAATTTGCCATTTGGTGAAAAATAGGCTTCTGCATTATCGCCACCATACGTTAGTTTTTGAATATTTTTTAAATGTTTTTCCTGGGCATAATTGTAATTAAGAAAAACAATAAGAAAAAAAAGAATAACGCAGTTGGTTTTCATAATGGTTTACAAAAGTAGCAAAAGCATTTAATTAATTGTTAAGGAATTTAGTGATTTAGATTGTTAGGTCTTCTGGACTTTTTCTTGAAATCTAAAAAACCAATAAAACACGCAGTATTTAATAGTTTTATAAAAAGCGATAAATGATTTGTTTTTTTATGTTAAATATTAGATTATAATGTCAACTATTTGCAGAAACAACTAATTTTGCAAAGTCATGCCAAATTCCCCTGAACTATTTCCTATTTTTCCTCTAGGTAAACCTTTATCAATTCTCACAAAACTTTATGTTGGTGTGTTGACAAAGAACTTAGAGCACTTGGAAGTTGAACGTCATTTTTCGGTTTTAATTTTGATTGAGAAAACTAAATGCAGTCAACAGTTTCTGTCAGATAAATTAATGGTTGACAAAGCGTCTATGGTAAGGATAATTGATGCTTTTGTAAAAAAGAATTATCTAAAACGTACCGTAAATCCAAACGATAGAAGAGAGCATTGGATGGAATTAACTTCCAAAGCAAAAAAAATAATGCCGGATATACATAATACGATCAAAGTATTAAACGGAAAAGCTTTTAAAGGATTAACAAAAAAGCAAATTGATGATTTTTATAATTGCATTTCATGCATCTATTCTAATTTGAGTAAAGAACCTGCGAATAAGGTTGTTTTGCATTATAAAAAAAAGAATTAGGGCAGAATAAAAAATATAATTTAGTGTACAATGAAAAAATTTAGAACCATAACTATTATTGCTGTCTTAATAGGAGTACTTGCTTTCATAAAAATTAAATTTCTTAGTCCGGAAGTAAAAGCTGCGGGTCCTCAAAACGGAAAAACGCCATCTACTATAGTTACAATTTATGTTGCTAAAACCGATACCTTAGGTAACAATGTGTTTGCTACGGGTTCTATTTTGGCGAATGAAGAGGTGACTTTAATGTCTGAGATCTCAGGTAAGGTTGTTAAACTGAATATCAGTGAAGGAAATCCCGTTATCAAAGGAGATTTACTCGTTAAAATTGACGATGATGATTTCCAAGCACAATTAAAAAAATCTCAGGTTCAATGTGATCTGGCGGCGCAAACAGTTAACAGGCAAAAACAATTATTAGAAATTAAAGGAATTAGTCAGGAAGAATTTGATTTATCTGTTAGTCAATTAAATTCATTTAAAGCTGATGTTGATTTTGCAAAAGCGCAAATCGCTAAAACAGAAATTAGGGCGCCTTTTAATGGTATTATAGGATTAAAGTCTATTAGCGAAGGAAGTTTTATTTCACCTACGATTCGTATCGCATCCATACAGCAAATTGATCCTGTTAAAATTGATTTTTCAATACCTGAACAATATGCTGATGTAGTTCACAAAAATGATGAATTGAAATTTACTTTAAACGGAATTAACGAAACATTTAGTGCAAAAATATTTGCGATAGAACCTAAGATCGATTATACAACACGTACAATTCAAATAAGAGCAATTAGTTCGAATAAAAGTGGCAAAATATTTCCAGGAGCATTTGCTGAAATAAAATTACAATTAAAACAAATTAACGACGCTATTGTAATTCCAACTGAAGCAATTATTCCTGTATTAAAAGATAAGAAGGTTTTTATTTGTAAAGATGGAAAGGCTCAGTTGGTACTTGTTCAAACCGGTATTCGTACTGCTGCAGGAATTCAAATAGTAAAAGGCATTAATCCCGGTGACTCGGTTATTACAACAGGTATTATGCAATTGAAGCCTGATGGTCCTGTTAAAGCGATTAAAGTAAAAAAATAATAAATATTAAACTGTCAATGAGTCTCTCAACTACAAGTATAAAACGTCCGGTATTAGCGATAGTGATGTCGATAGTAATTGTTCTATTCGGATTAATTGGTTATACTTTTTTAGGAGTCAGAGAATTTCCATCCATAGATCCACCAGTTATTACTGTAAAAACAACTTATTCAGGAGCTAATGCAGAGGTTATAGAATCGCAAGTGACAGAACCTCTTGAAAAAGTTTTAAATGGAATTGACGGCATTCGAACAATTTCAGGATCGAGTAGTCAGGGAAGCAGTCAAATAACAGTAGAATTTAATTTGGATGCAGATTTAGAAGCGGCCGCCAATGATGTACGTGATAAAGTTTCTCAAGCCGTAAAACAATTACCGCAAGATATTGATGCTTTGCCTACTGTAACAAAATCAGATGCAAACTCAGATGCTATATTATCTATCACACTTAGATCGGATACAAAAAATCTTTTAGATCTAAGTGATTATGCTGAAAATGTAGTAGCTGAAAGATTACAAACTATTCCGGGCGTTAGTAATATTCAAATTTGGGGACAAAAACGTTATGCAATGCGTATTTGGATGGATCCGGTTAAATTGTCATCGTACTCATTAACACCACTTGATATAAAAGATGCTTTAGATGCTGAGAATATTGAATTACCCGCAGGAAAAATTGTTGGAAATACAACTGAATTGACAGTAAACACAAAAGGTAAATTTACAGATGAGGATAGTTTTAATAATTTAATTGTTAAAACAGATGGAGACAAAGTAGTAAAATTAAGTGATGTTGGTTTTGCGAAATTAGGGCCGGAAAATGAAGAAACAATATTGAAGCTCTCGGGTGTTCCTATGATTGGGTTGGGACTTGTGCCGCAGCCCGGTTCTAATTATTTAGATATTTCAAATGAATTTTATAAACGGCTTGAACAAATTAAAAAAGATCTTCCAAAAGATTATATACTCGACATAGCTTTAGATAATACAAAATTTGTAAAGCAATCAATTACCGAAGTAAAAGAAACCTTAGCCATCGCTATTATATTAGTTGTACTTGTTATCTATTTGTTTTTCCGAGACTGGCTCATTGCTTTTCGTCCGTTAATTGATATACCCGTTTCATTGATTGGCGCTTTCTTTATCATGTATTTGTTTGGGTACTCTATAAATGTATTAACTCTTTTAGCTATTGTGTTGGCAACCGGTTTGGTGGTGGATGATGGAATTGTTGTGACCGAAAATATTTACAAAAAAATTGAACAAGGCATGAAACCTTATGAAGCTGCCATAAAAGGTTCAAATGAAATTTTCTTCGCCGTTATATCAACATCAATTACATTGGCCGCAGTATTTTTACCGGTAATTTTTTTACAGGGATTTGTTGGACGTTTATTTAGAGAGTTTGGGATTGTAATTGCCGGAGCAGTTTTAATTTCTGCATTTGTTTCTTTGTCGTTAACACCAATGTTAAACGCATATCTCGTTGGTAAAAATCCAGGGAAGAAAAGTAAATTCTATGAAATGACTGAACCATTTTTTGTGAATTTAATAGGTGGATATGGTAATACTTTGGGCAATTTTTTAAAGGTAAGATGGTGGTCGTTTATTATTATTTTTATTGCAACAGTAATGATATTTTTTATTGGAAAATTTGTTCCATCTGAATTATCCCCACTTGAAGATAGAAGTTGGCTAAGGTTTTCGGTAACTGCACCCGAAGGATCTTCTTATGACTATACAGATAAATTCATGGACAAGCTTTCTAATTTTGTGACCGATTCTGTAAAAGAAAAAAGTTTTTGTTTGACTGTTACTTCCCCAGGATTTTCTGGTTCTGGTGCCGTAAATACCGGTATGGTTCGTTTGGGTTTAAAAGATCCTGATGAGCGTAAACGTTCGCAGCAAGACATAGCAAACTACATTACAAAAATTACCAAGAAATTTCCTGAAGCAAAAACAATTGTTATCCAACAACAATCTATCTCTTCTGGTGGTAATCCTGGTTTACCAATACAATTTGTATTGCAGGCACAAAATTTTGATAAACTAAAAGAATTTTTACCAAAATTTTTAGATGAAGCCAATAAAAATCCGGTGTTTAGAATTGTAGATTGTAATTTGAAATTCAATAAACCGGAAATAGATTTAACAATAGATAGAGATAAGGCGAAAAATTTAGGTGTTTCTGTAAGGGATATTGCTCAAACTTTGCAGTTGGCGTTAAGCGGACAAAGATTCAGTTATTTTAACATGAATGGAAAACAATATCAGGTGATGGGTCAGTTTACGCGCGAAAACAGAAATGATCCTCTCGATCTAAAATCTATTTATGTAAGAAATAGTAGTGGGGCATTAGTGCAATTGGATAATGTAGTTAAGTTTGATGAGCAAAGTAATCCACCTCAATTATATCATTACAACAGATATGAATCGGCTACCGTTTCGGCTGATTTAGCACAAGGAAAAACAATTGGTGAAGGGATTCAGGAAATGAAAAAGATTGCAGATAAAGTTTTAGACGATTCGTTTACAACTGCTTTAACCGGTACATCAAGAGATTTTGCTGAAAGTTCATCAAACACCTTATTTGCTTTTGGGTTGGCGCTCTTATTAATTTATTTAATTCTTTCTGCTCAATTTGAAAGCTTTGTTGATCCTTTGATCATTATGTTAACCGTTCCATTAGCGCTTGCCGGAGCACTATTATCACTTTGGTATTTCAATCAAACATTAAATATTTTTAGTCAAATAGGTATAATTATGTTGATTGGACTTGTTACAAAGAATGGTATTTTAATTGTGGAGTTTGCTAATCAATTAAAAGAACAGGGTAAAACAGTTAAAGAAGCCATTGAGGAAGCAGCTAAAGCTCGTTTGCGACCAATATTAATGACAAGTTTAGCAACGGCGTTAGGAGCACTTCCAATTGCGATGGCTTTGGGTGCTGGTGCAAAAAGCAGAATGGGAATGGGAATTGTTATTATTGGTGGTTTAATGTTTTCATTAATACTCACCTTATATGTTATTCCTGCGATTTATTCTTATTTATCAAAAGAACATAAACCATCGGATAGGTATGATGAAGAGAGTGAAAAGAAAAATGAATTTTCAACCAAAGAAATTAGTCAAAATTAATATGCGAAACATTTTTCTATTATTTATCTCAATATTTATTATTCCGGTTACAGCTCAAGAAGTATTAAAACTTGAAGATGTTATAAAATTAGCAATAGAAAGTAATTTTGATGTTTTAATTGCAAAGAATAATACAGAAATAGCAAAAAACAATAACAACATTGGTTTAGTTGGTGGTGGTCAATCTACCGGAGGCACTGTTTCTGGAGGTTCTACGGGTATGTTGCCGCAAATATCTATATCTGCAGGTAGTCCAAATACACCATTAGGTGTTGGACAAACTATCAGTACTTTAAAATATTCGAACCCTGCATCTAATATTACAAATCAAAAATTAACGTCAACAAATTATGCACCTTCCATTATCGGCACCTGGTATTTTTTTGATGGCTTAAAAATGTTTGCAACAAAAAAGAAATTAAATCGGAATGAAGAGTTAAGCAATCTTCAATACCGTTTGGTTATTGAAAACACTTTGCTTAATGCACTTACAGCTTATTACCAAATGATAAGCATTCAACAATACATTAAATCGTTAAGGGAATCATTAGTTTTGGGTGATGCGCAAAAAAAATTAGCTGAACAAAAATTAAAAGCAGGTACCGGATCTAATGTAGATGTTTTGCAAACACAAATTGATTATAATAACATAAAGGTTACTATTATACAACAGCAAAATTTACTGAACGATCAACGAGTTAATTTAAATAATATTTTAAAGCGTCAACCTGACGTTGATTTTGGAGTACCTGATACTATTATAACGCAAACGAAACCCGATTATGCCAATGCATTAACAAATATCGAAAAAGGTAATAATTCTGTATTGATAAGCAGCAAAAACATTCAAATAAGCGAATTAGGCTTAAAAGAATATAAAGGAAATCGTTTCCCAAAAATTGGTGTTACTGGAAATTATACTTTTCAACGGACTACAAATGATATTGGTTTTTCTCGTTTGAATCAAAACTACGGATACAATGCAGGTTTTATTTTTTCTTGGACACTATTAAACAATTTAACTACCAATACGGCGATTAAAAATCAAATGGTACAAATTAGAAATGATAAATTGAATTTTGATGCTTCTATGTTACGTGAAAAATCAAATTTGTACAAAGCATATTTGAGTTTTGAAAATAATTTGTCTATTGTTGAAATTGAACAACAAAGTGTTGTGATGGCAAAACAAAATTTAACCATTGCTGCTGAACGTTTCAGACTCGGATTATCTAATTACATTGAATACCGTACAGTTGAACAAAGTTTTGAGGATGCATCATTTCGTTTAACCCAAGCGGCTTTTAATACCAAGATAAGCGAGTTAAATTATTTAAAAGCTCAAGGGTTATTGGTGCACTAATTTCTGATCAGAATTTTTTGAATCGCATTTGAAAAACGCCTAAAAAAGCTTCTTTAAATATTTTAGAACTCATTTTACTTGTTCCTAAAACACGATCTACAAAGGTAATTGGAACTTCAACAATTTTAAACCCTTTTCTATATGCGCTATATTTCATTTCAATTTGAAAAGCGTAACCCATAAATTTAATTTGATCTAAATTAATTGTCTCTAACACTTTTCTTCTGTAACATTTAAATCCGGCAGTTGTATCTTTTACATTAAACTGTAAAATCATTCTTACATATACAGAAGCAAAATAAGACAATAAAATTCGCTTCATATCCCAATTATTTACATTTCCACCCTTCACATATCGGGAACCAACTGCAAGATCTGCGCCTTCTTTACATGCTTTAAGCAAACGAACTAAATCATCCGGATTATGACTGAAATCGCAATCCATTTCAAAAATATAATTGTATTTATTTACTCCGGAGGAATCTTTTTGTAACAAGGCCCATTTGAAACCATGAATATAAGCAGTTCCTAAGCCAAGTTTTCCTTTTCTTTCTTCAATAAAAAGTGAGTCTTGAAATTCTTTTTGAAGTTCTTTCACTTTATTTGCAGTACCATCAGGAGACCCATCATCAACAATGAGTAAATCAAATTTTTCGGTTAATGAAAAAACCTTACGGATCATTTTCTCAATGTTCTCGATCTCATTGTAAGTTGGAATAATGATCAGGTTTTCACTCATTTTAGGCACGCTAAATATAAGAATTATTATGAAACGGTTTTTTTATGAAAATATTTTAAGGATGCTTTAATGAAAGCTTTACAAAAAGACTAAACGATCAATTTATAAGCACTGAAAGGTGAATAATTATCAAAAACAGACTGTTCGTTAAAAAAGTTTAATTTGTTTTCATTGTGCCTGAGGTATTATAACTTTAACCTAAACGGAAGATTAAATCATAAATTTATTCTTCAATTCTAAACCAACAATTAATTTATACATATATGAAAAAATTTCTTGAGTCGAAACTATTTAGAGCCATATGGAGTTTTGGTTTAGCTGCTATTTTATTTATGATTTGTCCACCTTGTTTTAGTAAAACTACTTTAATGATTTTGTTGGGTATACAATTAGTTTTAATAAACGGCGCTTCTATAATTGGTAACTGGATTTGGTTAACTCATATTTCAAGAGTTTTGGTTGGTGGTCTTTTTATATTTTCAGGCTTTATTAAAGCAAATGACACCATCGGTTTTTCATATAAGTTAGAGGAATATTTTCAGGTATTTAAAGAAGCAACTCACCTTGGTTTATTTGATTGGTTTGCTCACATTAGTTTACCGCTGGCTATTATTATTTGCGCTAGTGAAATTATATTGGGCATTTTTTTATTGATTGGCTACAAACGCAACTTAACATTATGGCTGCTATTTGCCCAAATTGCTTTCTTCACATTTTTAACTTTTTATTCTGCTTGCTACAATAAAGTTACACATTGCGGTTGCTTTGGTGATTTCTTGCAACTAAAACCTTGGGAGAGTTTTTGGAAAGACATTGCTCTCATGATTCTGATTACACTTTTATTTGCCGGCAGGGAAAACATAAATGAAATAGCTGCGCCTATGATGATGGCAAGCTTCGCCCTTATTGGCGTTATTGCTTCTATTTGGTTTCCGATTTACACCTATAGAAATTTGCCAATTTTTGATTTCAGACCATATGCAATTGGAATGAATATTAAAAAGAATATGGAAAAAGGTGCGGGTTATAAAGAAGCTGAATACAAAACATTAATGGTTTATAAAAAAGTGAAGGACAGTGACGCGAAAAAAGAAATGACCCAGGAAGAATATATGAAATCAAAAATATGGGAAGACACACTCGTTTGGAAATTTGATACCATGATTACTACAGTTGTTCATGAAGCAATTAATGCACCTAAAATAGCTGAGTTTAGTGTAACAAACATTGACGATGTAAATGTTACCGATTCTTTACTAAACAATAAAGATTATAATTACTGGTTGGTTTTATATGATCTTGCAAAAGCAGATGAGGATGAAACTCTACAGGCTAAAATTAATGATTTCTACAAATTGGCCACACAAGACAAAGTTAAATTTATTGCATTAACAGGTTCTAGTCCCAAAGAAATAGATAATTTTAAGCATAAACACAATGCACTTTATGATTTTGTAAGGGTTGATGCCACTGTTTTAAAAACGATGATCAGAAGCAATCCCGGATTGATTTTAATAAAAGACGCAACCATTATTAAAAATTGGCATCATAATAATTTCCCCACTTATTCTGATGCCAAACAAAAATTCATGAAATAAAGCGTTATTGTAGCATTACAATAATTGCATTTACATGGTTTAAACTTTTTTTCGTTTAAAATTATTTTCTGCTTTCATTTTGCAACTAGCAAAAAATTGAATATTTTTGATAGAGAAGATTTGTTCTGCTTTAGAACGAATGAATTGTTTAAAGAAATGAAAACAGAATTAATTGCAAAATTAGAAGAACTCCTCTCTAAAGAGGCAGGTGAAGTTGCTCTTGAGGTGCGCCAATTACAAAAAGAGTATCAAAAAGTTTGGAGTATGGAATTTGAAAAAGCCCGACAACTATTTATTGATGATGGTGGTAAGGTGAAAGAATTTGAATACCCTAAACAACCTGAAGATATTAGGTTTGAAGCCTTATTGGAAAAATTCAAGAAATTGAAAAAGGATGGTGAGGATCAACTTGCGAAAGAACAGGAAAAAAATTTATCTGTAAGATTAGATATCATTTCTAAAATAAAAGATCTGAGTCAGTTAAGTGATAATGTTGGAGCGGCAGTTAAAAAACTGCAAGAACTACAAACACAATGGAAAGAGACCGGAGCTGTTTCACCGCATAAATATAAAGAAATACAAAGTGATTATAGTAAAACAGTTGAAGATTTTTATTATAATTTAAAAATTTATCGTGAGCTTCAGGAACATGATTTGAAACACAATTTGGAAGCGAAATTAAGCATCATTGAAAAAATAAAAAATTTACAAAACACAAATAGTACCAAAGAAGCAGAGCATTCAATTAAAGCTTTCAGAAACGAATGGGAAGAAGTAGGACCTGTACCAAACGAAAAATGGGATGAACTAAAAACAGCATACAGAGCCGCTTTAGATGATACTTATGGTAAAATAAAATCGTACTATAAAGGCATAGAAGAGAAAAAAGGAAATAATTTAAAAGCAAAGCAAGACCTGATTGAAAAATTGAGGAACATTACTTCTCATTTAGATTTAAAAACCGGATCTGCCTGGAACACTAAAACGGATGAGATTATAGCTATTCAAAATGAATGGAAAGCAATTGGAAGAACAACAGAAAAGGACAATGAAAAAATTTGGACTGAGTTCAGAGAGAATTGCGATAAATTTTTTGATGCAAAGAAAGAATTCTTTAGTTCGTTGCATGAAAAATTTGCTGATAATAGAAAAATTAAATTAGCACTCATCGAGAAGGCTGAAGCTTTACAAAAAGAAACCGATTGGCAAAAAACATCACAGCAATTAATGAAGTTGCAAGATGAATGGAAAAAACATCCTTCTGGTGGTGACAAAGAAGAACCAAGATTGTTTGCCAGATTTAGAAAAGCATGCAACGCTTTTTTTGATGCAAAGAAAGCACATTACGAAAATATAGACGCTTCGTTAGAAGGAAATCTTGTAGTTAAAGAAGAAATTTTATCTAAACTTAATGCGTTTAAATTGTCTCAAGATTTAAATACTAATCGTGAAGCATTAAAAGAATTTACAGCAAGTTGGAATGCAAATGGTATGGTTCCATTGAAAGAAAAGAAACGTTTGAATGATGCTTTTTATAATAAAATAGATGAGTTGTATGAGCAATTAAATATTGGAAAAAAAGAAAAATCTGCAATTCAATATCAATCAAAAATTGATCGTTTTCTTTCAACAGAAAATCCTAAAGATGTATTAACTAGAGAAGCTGATTTTTTAAAGAAACAAATGGACGATGTAAATAATACGATTAGAACCTATGAAAATAATCTTGGTTTCTTTAAACATGCAAAAAGTGATAATCCTTTATTAAAAGAAGTTACCGATAAAATTAATTTTGAAAAACAAAAGCTGGATGAGTTTTCCTCCAAACGAAAAATGGTAACTCAAGAACTTGCGAAACTTAGAGAAGCGGTAGGAACAAAAACAGAAGTTTAGTTAATTGAACTCTTTTTCATATTGAGGGAACTCCTAAAGTATGTGGTATGTCAATTCGAGTAATTTTGTCTGCCTCCTAAAAAATTGTATCGAGAACTAGACTTAATTACCTACTCGGTCTCGTACTAATATTTACACGATTACTTCTGCCACCACCAATACCGCCACCATAATATGATCCGTAAGTTGTTCTTGATCTATACATCCCATTTCTATTATAGGAATTGCAATTATTACTTCTTCGTAAAAGAAATGTGAAGCCCACTTTTAAAACGAATACATCTCTTAAAGTTTGCATTTTTTCGGTTACAATATTTCCTGTAACATCAACGTAGGTCTTTTTAATATTTGTAAATTCATTTTTTGCATCTGAACGCGTAAGCATTAAACCAGTATTAAACTTAACATATTCACCAAGTGAAACCAAAAAACCTAATGTTGCGCCATAATTAAACTGCCCAATTGAAGAAAGGTTTTGCGAAGTTGAAACTTCATTGCCGGGAATATGAACTTCGGGTGTAATATTCATACCGGCCGAAAAAGCTCTTAAACCTGCAAACACATCTAAATAAGGCGTTATCCTTTTTGAGTAAGGCATCGAGAACCTAGCCATAGCATTTAGTCCATACATATCATCATGTAATTTAACCCGTGCATTTCCTTCTTGTGGATCGCTTAAAGGTACTGTTCCCAAACTTTGATGATGGAGTGTGGTAAAATAAAACTCACCACCAAATCTAACTTGAAGCGGACTATTATAATTTATATTACCAATATTTAAAGGTTTGCTTAATATATTAAAGCCCGCGCCACCGCCACAATCTTTAATAGGTATCGCACCAAATATATCAAGTGACGGTAAAGACGAAACTGTTGACAAACTTGGCAGCGGTGTAGCAGAAAGTACTCCTTTTTGTGCATTAACCATACAAGTCAAAAGCACTAAAACTGTCGTTAAATATTTTGAGCATTTTTTCATAAGATGAAAATTAAAACTGTTTGAAGTACCTGAACAAAAATAGTGCTCATTAATGTATAAAAATGTTAAAAGAAATAAATGATATAAAGATGGAAGCAAATAATGTTAAAAAGCCTATTGAGATTAAACCTGAGGTAAAGTCTTTTATAACTGAAGCCTGCGTGAGCGATTGTAGTGGAAAGCCCACAGCGCAGCGAGGACTTGTAATGAAAAGCGCGACTCCGCCGATTACAATTTCAAAAATGAAGAAAGTAATTGCGGGGACACGCCCAATTTTTTAAAAATTAATTCTTATTTCAACAATGTCACATGTCCAACTAAATCGTGTGTTTTATTATTAATATCAACTACGTTTGCTTTCCAAACATATACATCATCTTTAATTGGTTCGTCGCTTCCTTTCATATGACCATCCCAGGCAACATTCATATCGTTGGTTTCAAAAATCATTTTTCCCCATCTGTCAAATATTTGCATATTGAATTTAGTGATGTTGTATCCTAAAGCTTTGAAACCATCATTTGTACCGTCATCATTTGGTGTAAACGTATTTGGTACATAGATAGCAAACGATTGATTTATTTTCAAGATTCTTGAAGTAGTATCACCACAACCTTGTTTGCTTGTTACCACTTGAAAAATAATTGGTTTTTGTTTATCAGTGTTTGTGAAAGT
>JABDBZ010000007.1 GCA_013288385.1 Bacteroidota bacterium | reverse complement strand
TTGCATTAGGAGAATAGGTAGTTTGTAAACTAGCTGCGCTTGGTAAACACATTAAAATATAACTGTTTGAATTAACTGAATTGAACGTATAATTTCCTGATGCGTTAATATTTTGATATGTTACAGAATCCCATTTCGTTAATTGCGGGCCTTCATATTTATACAATATAACGTAACCAGGCACAGGCACAGAAGTACTTGTTATAACTTGCCCTGTAATATCCTTTGAATTTGTAACAGCAACCGAAGCACTTGCGCAAAAACCCGGATTAATACAACCTCCTTCACCTCTCACAAAATAAGACGTTAAAAACAATGGCGAAACTGTTACGGTTGGTCCAACACCAATTGTTGATGAACCACAAACTATACTTGCCCACACCCAATTTGCAGCCGAGTTTAAATTACCGTTAGCAATGGATAATGTTGCAACACCATTGGCACACATAGTTACTGAAGTTGCAGTTAATGTTGGGGTATCCGGACTGATACATTGCGAATATTTTACAAGAAAAATATCTTGTCCACCAAAAACTGTTAACGTATTTGTTGCCACTGAAAAATCAACATCAACAGGATTTGCGTATGTGCCACTGAAAATAATATTGTTAGCGTTATCTACATTTACATTATATGCTACATTGCCCTGAGCATTACCACCACCAATATTCTCAGCATAAATTATATTACTTGAATTATCGTACTTCGCTAAAAAAATATCTGAATAAGTAGTTGTAATAGGAGCAATTGTAAATGAACCTGCAGAAAAATCAAAATCTGTTAGTGCATCGAAACTACCTGCCAAATAAATATTATTTTGCTGATCAATCGCAATCGAGTTAGAATAAATATGCGAATTACCTCCTGTGTTTTTCGCCCAAACTAAATTTCCGGTTGAGTTATTATATTTTCCTAAAAAAACATCCTCAGAACCTGATCCAACTTTATTTAAAGTTAGTGTTGCCACTGATGGATCTGCATCCATTGTATTACTTGACATATAACCAGAAACTAAAAAATCTCCTGCATTATTTAATTTAATACGATAAGCGCCATCATTTGCAGTTCCTCCGATACTATTCGCCCACAAAAAATTTCCACTTGAAGAATATTTTGCGAAAAATAAATCTGATAGTCCATTAGAAGTATGAACAGCGGTAGCTATAGATGGATCAAAGTCAGGACTCAATTGATATTCACCGGTTATATAAACATTGTCTGAAGCATCAACGTCAACTCCATAAACATAATCAGTCATCGCATCTCCTATCGCAAAACCCCATTGCAAAATACCCGACGTATTATATTTAGCAACAAAGCCATCTGTTGACGAAGCATTACACGCAATTGTATACGATGGTCCTGCAGGATTAAAATTAATTGGCGATGTGCTAAAAAAATCGCCAACCAAAACGATATCACCAGCACCATTTACTTTCATAAAATTGGGTTGCACTGCAGAAGCTGAGCCGGCAATTGAATAAGCCCAACTGAAGGTACCACTCGATGTGTACTTTGCTAAAAATAAATCGTTTGCCTGCGCAGCAATAGTAAATGTTGATGGAGAAGGATCAAAATCAATTGTACCTCCATTGAAGGAACCCGAAACATAAACATTACCTGCTGCATCAACATCAATTGCTAAACCACTTGAAAATCCATTCCCACTCAAAGCATTTGCCCAAACAAATGCGCCAATTGAATTATATTTTGCAAAATAAGCCTGATTCAATCCTTGCAAAGTATAAGTGCCCGGACCCGGATTAAAATTAGTTGTATCAGCAATTTGTCCGGTTATATAAACATTACCCGCTGCATCAATTACCGAAGCCTTTGTATTATCATCGCCTGAATGAATATCACCGAAACCACTAGCCCAGGTAAGATATACACTCGTTTGAGATTTAATGATTCCAAATCCAAGAAATATTAAGATAGAAAGAAGTATAATTTTTTTCATGTAAAATTGTTTGTTATACGAAAATAAAAAAATAAAGGATTGTTTACGGAACATTCTTTTTCAATTAACGAACAACGTAATGTTATGGAAGTAGTGTAGATTAAGAACGCTTCGCTTTTTGATGAGAGGCAATGGAACATGGATGACGCAGATTATGATGATAAATATGATTTTAATCGAACTAATAAAAAAGCCTTCCAGATAAATTTGGAAGGCTTTCTTGTTATGATTTTCTGAAATCACAATGACTCGCATCATCTGTGTTCCATCATTTTTTCTCGTTTGCATTTGCAAATAAGAATTCTCTATTCATACGTGCGATATTTTCTAACGAAATTTCTTTCGGGCATTCCGCTTCACATGCTCCAGTGTTAGTGCAATTCCCAAATCCTTCCATATCCATATGGTGAACCATATCTAAAACACGTTGCTGGGCTTCTACTTTTCCTTGAGGTAATAAAGCTAGTTGCGAAACTTTTGCCGAAACAAACAACATAGCACTTCCGTTTTTGCAAGCTGCAACACAAGCACCACAGCCAATACAAGCTGCTGCGTTAAATGCTTCATCGGCATCATCTTTCGGTATCAAAATATTATTTGCATCTTTTGCATTACCTGTATTTACAGAAACAAATCCTCCTGCCGCAATAACTCTGTCGAATGCTGAACGATCAACGGCAAGGTCTTTTATAACCGGAAAAGCTGCACTGCGCCATGGTTCAACTACAATGGTATCACCATCCTTGAAACTTCTCATGTGTAACTGACAAGTTGTAACGCCTTGTTTTGGGCCGTGTGGGCGACCATTAATATACATACTACACATACCACAAATACCTTCACGGCAATCGTGATCAAATGCAACAGGATCTTTTCCTTCGTTAATTAAACGTTCGTTTAGTACATCAAACATTTCTAAAAAAGACATGTCAACTGAAACACCTTTCATATCGTGTGTTTCAAAGCCACCTTTTTCGTTTTTGTTTTTCTGACGCCAAACTTTAACGTTGACGTTGATTGTTTTTTCGCTAGTTCCAGCCATGGTTAATGTTTTAATTATTTATAACTACGTGCAGCAATTTTAATATTCTCAAATTTTAATTCTTCTTTGTTTAATTCCCATTCACCTACTTCTTTCATTTCCCAGGCAGCTACGTAAGCAAATTTTTCATCGTCACGATTTGCTTCTCCTTCTTCAGTTTGATATTCCTCACGGAAGTGTCCACCACAGCTCTCGTTGCGATGTAATGCATCTTTACACATCAATTCACCTAACTCAATAAAATCTGCAACGCGGCCTGCTTTTTCTAATTCAGGATTAAATTCATTTGCTGAACCGGGCACACGAACATCTGCCCAAAACTCAGCGCGAATTTTTCTAATCTCTTCAATTGCCCATTTCAAACCTTCAGCATTGCGAGCCATTCCACATTTATCCCACATCACTTTTCCTAAACGTTTGTGAAAATGATCAACCGATTTTGTGCCTTTTATATTTAGTAATTTATTAATTCTATTTTCTACTTCTTGTTCTGCTTTTACAAATTCTTCGTTTTCGGTTGGAATAGATTTAGTACGAATTTCATCTGCTAAATATTCTCCAATTGTGTATGGAATTACAAAATAACCATCAGCTAAACCTTGCATTAATGCTGATGCACCCAAACGATTTGCACCATGATCACTAAAGTTTGCTTCTCCTAATGCATACAAGCCAGGCACAGTTGTCATTAAATGATAATCAACCCAAAGTCCACCCATTGTATAATGCACCGCAGGATAAATCATCATTGGATTTTTGTATGGATTTACACCGGTGATCTGCTCATACATATCAAATAAATTACCATATTTTTCTTTGATAACAGCCTGACCAAATTCTGTCAATTGTTCTTCAGTCGGATTTTCAATTCCTTTTTTTGTTGCCTCCGTTTTACCGTATTTGTATTTCATGTTGAATGCGAAATCCAAATAAACTGCTTGTCCGGTTGCATTAACTCCAAAACCTGAATCACATCTTTCTTTTGCAGCACGGCTCGCAACATCACGCGGAACAAGATTTCCAAATGCTGGGTATCTTCTTTCTAAATAATAATCTCTATCATCTTCCTTCAAATCATTCGGATTCATTTTACCGGATGCAATTGCTTGGGCGTCTTCTTTCTTTTTTGGAACCCAAATTCTACCATCATTACGAAGCGATTCTGACATCAACGTCAATTTCGATTGATGCTCTCCACTCACAGGAATACATGTTGGATGAATTTGTGTATAACATGGATTTCCAAAAAACGCGCCTTTTTTATGTGCCTTCCAGGCCGCAGTTACATTGCATCCCATAGCATTTGTTGAAAGAAAAAACACGTTTCCATATCCACCGGTACACAATAAAACTGCATGTCCGAAATGACGCTCTAATTTTCCACTTACTAAATCACGCGCTATAATTCCTCTACATTTTCCATCAATATTTACAATATCCAACATTTCATGACGAGCCAATAATTTTACAGCACCCATACCAACCTGACGTTGTAAAGCTGAATATGCACCTAATAATAATTGCTGACCTGTTTGGCCTGCCGCATAAAATGTACGTTGTACTTGTGTGCCACCAAAAGAACGATTGCTTAATAAGCCACCGTACTCACGTGCAAATGGCACACCTTGCGCAACACATTGATCAATGATATGGCTCGAAACTTCTGCTAAACGATGTACATTGCCTTCACGTGAACGATAATCTCCACCTTTAATGGTATCATAAAATAAACGGTAAACACTATCGCCATCATTTTGATAATTTTTTGCCGCGTTAATTCCACCTTGTGCTGCAATTGAATGTGCACGACGAGGCGAATCCTGAAAACAAAATACTTTTACTTTATATCCCATTTCAGCTAAAGATGCAGCAGCAGATGAACCCGCTAAACCTGATCCTATAACTAAAACTTCTAAACTCCTTTTATTTGCAGGATTTACAAGATGTACAGTAGATTTATATTTAGACCATTTCTGTTCTAACTGACCATCCGGTATTTTTGCGTCTAATTTTTTTGATGAAGCCATATCTTAAATGTTGAATTATTAATGTTGAATTTTGAATTATTTTACCAAACCAAAGTGCATTGCAATTGGCATAGATGCGAATATGATACAAATAACAATAGAAAAAATAATTCCAAATTTTTTAATATGTGGTGTGTATTTACGATGGTTTAATCCTAAAGTTTGAAAAGCAGATTGAAAACCATGCATTAAATGATATGCAAGTGAAACCATTGCTAATACATAAACCAATACTACTAAAGGGTTTTCAAATACTTCCAACATCTCATGATACATTGTTTCCTGACCAGGCATTTTTTCATAATCATTATGTGCAATGTGATCTGTAAAACGACTCAATACCCAAAAATGTTTCAAGTGAATAATTAAGAACATTAAAATTAGAGTACCTAACAAACCCATGGAACGGCTATACCAACTACTATTGGCCGCACCATTAAATTTTTCGTATGGAATTGGGCGTGCTTTGCGATTATCTAATGTGAGTACTAAAGCTTGAACAATATGTAAAATAATTCCTGCAAAAAGTACGATTTCCATTGCACGGATAATCCAATTGGTACCCATAAATTCAGCTCCTTTATTGAATGTTTCGCCACCATCATTAAAAAAAATCAAGCTATTTACAAAACAATGCACAATAAGAAAGGTGATCAGAAATAAACCTGTGACACCCATAATGAATTTTTTTCCGATTGAAGACTTTAAAAAACCAGCGTTATTGCTCATACGACTATTGAATTAAATTTATTTTAAGCGTTACAAATCTATCATTCTAAACAAATAAAACCAAGTATAAGCATTGGAAATGCACACAAGTTTTAAACTAAAATAGGGATAGAATTAAGGCTTAGCAAGGATATGATTACTATTTAGACTTATTTTAATTAATTGTCTATTAAAATGAGCTTATTATCTAAACCTCTTTTAATTGATGAAAAAAATTGCTTACTTCGTTAGTTCTATTTTATGGAGAAGGAAGTCCTTTTAGAGATAAAAAACCTGGTCACCGAATTTAAAACGGAAGACGAGTTTGTTAAAGCTGTTAACGATGTTAGTTTTACTCTTCATAAGGGAGAAACCATAGGTATTGTTGGGGAAAGTGGGTCAGGCAAATCGGTAACTTCCTTATCAGTTATGGGTTTAATTCCCAATCCTCCCGGCAAAATCACCAGTGGGGAGATCATTTATAAAACAAAAGATGGAAAAACAGTTGATCTCGTAAAAGCGCCTGAATCAGAAATGCGTAATTACCGTGGTAACGAAATAGCCATGATTTTTCAAGAGCCAATGACTTCGTTAAATCCGGTTATTAAATGCGGACAACAAGTTATGGAGGCTATTATTTTACACAAAAAAGTTTCTAAAAAACAAGCAAGGGCCATAACTCTCGATTTATTTAATCAAGTGCAATTACCAACTCCGGAACTGATGATGGATCGCTATCCTCATCAAATTTCGGGTGGACAAAAACAAAGGGTTATGATTGCTATGGCGATGAGCTGTAACCCGAATATTTTAATTGCCGATGAACCCACAACGGCATTAGACGTTACAGTTCAAAAAACCATTTTAGATCTGATGCAAAAATTGCAACAAGAACATAATATGGGTATTATGTTTATTACACACGATCTTGGTGTAATTGCTGAATTAGCTGATAAAGTTGTGGTGATGTACAAAGGTCAAATTGTTGAACAAGGTAATGTGCTCGATATTTTTAGTAACCCTCAACACCCTTATACAAAAAGTTTATTGGCTTGCCGACCACCACTAGACATGCGTTTGAAACGTTTACCGGTTGTAAGCGATTTTATGACTCGTGATGATGACGGAGTGATACATGAAATTAAACGCAACGTTGAAGAAACATTAAAGAATGTACGTGTAAGTGATTCAGAACGCAAAGCAGAACATATTGAACTATACAAACGAGAAAAAATTTTAGAAATAAAAAATGTAAAAACCTGGTTCCCTGCACACAAAACAATGTTTGGAAAAGTATTGGATTGGACAAAAGCAGTTGATGATGTTAGTTTTGACATTCATGAAGGTGAAACATTAGGATTGGTTGGAGAAAGTGGTTGTGGAAAATCTACTTTAGGTAGAACTATTATTAAATTAACTGATGCTCAAGAAGGCCAAATTTTTTATAGAAGACAAGAAATTCTAAGAATGAAGGAAAGTGATTTCCGACATTTAAGAAAAGATATTCAAATTATTTTTCAAGATCCTTATTCTTCTTTAAATCCACGTTTAACTATTGGAGATGCTTTAAACGAACCAATGAAAGTACATGGCATTGGTAAGAACAACGAAGAGCGTAAAAAAATGGTTTACGAATTGTTGGAGAAAGTTGGAATGGAAGCCAAGTTTTATTCCCGTTATCCTCATGAATTTAGTGGTGGACAAAGACAACGTGTTTGCATTGCCAGAGCACTATCTTTAAATCCGAAATTTATTATTTGTGATGAAAGTGTAAGTGCTTTAGATGTAAGTGTACAAGCACAAGTTTTAAATTTATTGAACGATTTAAAAAAAGAATTTAAGTTTACATATATTTTTATTAGTCACGACCTCAGCGTTGTAAAATTCATGAGCGACCGTATGGTTGTTATGAATCAAGGTAAAATAGAAGAAATGGGTGACGCTGATGAAATTTGCAATAACCCAAAAAGTGAATACACTCAAAAACTCATCAACTCAATTCCTAAAGGTCGCGCTGACGATATCAGAAAACACTTAGAAGAAAAAAATAAAGTAAATTCTTTTAGTGATTGGTTGAAGACGCCGGGAGGATAAAGGAAGTACGATTTACGAATGATGAAGTACGAGACAGGAGGCAAGAAGCACGACTGTGATTCTCTATATCAACGCATCTTCGTTTTATAAAAGCTTTGGGAAATTTTGTAGTTTTAAAAAGAATTGGAAATTAAATTGATTTCATAAGTTAAGATATAGGTTTTCTTTATATCGATTAAAAAAGTATAAGGGTTAACTGTAATGTCACACTCAGAGAGGTCGAAGTGCGAAAACTTGATAACTTTATGTTCTTCTCGACTGCCGCTCGAAGTGACAAATTCATCACAGTTCTAGCTTTCTAATTCTCAAAACATATTTAAAAGAAAAAAGTCCCAACATTGCTGTTAGGACTTTTCAATTTCAAAAAAATAATTTATTATTCAAATCTTCCCGTGTGGTTTTCGATATTCGCTTTTTCTTTTAAAGCGCTATAAAATTCCGCATCTGCTCTGTATGAAAACATTTGTTCCATGTTTCTTTTTTGAGCTTTGAAATCAGTCATTGGATCGGCAGGTTTCATACTGTTTACTTTCAAAACAAAAACACCTGTCTCGCCTGCAATTGGCTTAGTCGTAACGCCGGTTTTTGTTCCTGCAGCAGTTCCAACAAAAATATCATCATGTCCAACACCTTGAACATTGTGTGCCTCAGGAGATAGATTGTCTTGCGTTAGTGGTTCCAAATTCATTTTCTTAGCAATGTCTTCTATACTTGCTGCACCGGTTGCTTTCGTTTTAAATTCACTTAAAAATAATTTAGCCTTTTTTTGTTGAATTGCTTCAGTTGTAACTTCATCTTTAACTTCTTCTAAAGGCAAATAACCTTTGTTTTTTATAGAAGCTAATTTTATAACCAAATGTTTATCATTATAGCTAAACAAATTCACATCGCCTTTATTTGCATTATAAACCCACTTCACTAATTCCTTAGCATTTTCTACTGCAGGAATTGTAACATCGCTTTCCTGGATATTATCAGCAATACGCTTCGTTAATTTTTTTGCTTCAACTCCTTTTTCAAATAATTCACCTGTATTATTTTCACCTGCAAATTGTTTTGCTTCATCAAAAATTCTCTTCGTTGTTTCTTCACTTGGTTCAATTGGTTTAAATATTTGAGCCAAACGATAATTGGTGTGACGTGTAGGGCTTACGTCAACAACTTCAATAATATGATAACCAAATTGGGTTTCAACAACACTAATATTACCTTTAACACCCATTAAACCAGCATTTTTAAAAGGCTCTACAAATTGTTTGCTTTCATCAAACCAACCATAGTCACCACCTTTATCAATACTTCCTTTATCATCGGTCATTGTTTTAACCAAAGTATCAAAGGTTTGTTTTTTCTCTTTAATAAGAACTAATAAACTATCTGCAATTTTTTTCGCTCTCTCTTTGGCACGAGTTGGTTTTTGTGTTTGAGGATCAATTGTACCAATTAAAATATGACGAACTTTTGCGCTATCGGCAATTGATCTTATATCTTCTAATTTGTATATTTTAAAATAAGCACCTTCATTGTATGGTCCATAAACTGTTCCAACAGGATCTTTAAAAACATTTGTATCACGAATAATCATTGTTTTACGGCTGAAATCCTGAATAACTATATTTCCGTTTTGGCTTTCAGCCATCATATATGCAGTGTCTTCAGCTCTTGATTTATTTTTGAAACCTTCAGCAGCACGTTGTGCATCTTTTTCAATAGCAGCTACGTCTTCTTTACTTGGGATAATTGGAAAACTTACATATTCAATTTTTCTATTTGTATTCAATGTAATGTATTTGTATTTACTTTCATCATAACATTTTTTAATGTCATCGTCTGTAACTTTTACAGCGCTGTCACCAACAGAATCGTAACGTTTTTCTACAAAACTCACATTTAATTTTGCATTTTGTTGTAAGTAATTTTGTTTTGCTTCAGCAGTTGTAACATAAATAGCTTTACGCACAAGTGTAGCATATTTTTCAGCTAAACGTGTGTTTGTAACATCTTCTTCCATTTGCTTCACAAATAATTCCTGATCACCTGAAGCTGTACTCACAAACGAACGGAATTTATTTGGATCAAGAGAACCATCTGGACGCGCTAATTGCTCATAAATTTTTCCTGTTTTTTGATCAGTTAAACGTTGAATAATTGTTTGCACAGGATTAACCACCATGTTCTCATACAATTCATCTTCACTCACACTTAATCCTAAAATATTATATTGAGGTTTAATTACGTTATCAGAAATATATGCCTGGAAAATATAATCAACTACTTGTTTACGTGTTTGGTCATCAATATCATTTGATTGTTTTTGTTGACGAATCATGTTCAACTGATTCTCCACTTTGGTATAAAATTCGTTCCTGTCAATTTTTTTTCCATTTACCATTCCAATAACATTTTGATTACCACCAAAAATGGAAGCTCCGGAACCGAGCAAGCTTTCTAAAATAAAAATTACTAAGGCTAAACCTACAATACCCACCAATAATCCGGTACGCTTTCTAATGCTTTCTAAAATGTTCATTTCTATAAAAAATTTAAGACTGGCAAAGTTAAAATAATATCGTTGAATTCAAAAGAATAGTGGTAAAAATAGTTGAATGTAACTGACTGTATTTTAGTTATTTGCAAATGAAAGTATAAGCCAAGTTAGCTTATTTAAAATCTGCTTGTATTCATGCCTACACCATAGCAAGGGCGATGCGGATCACCTAATTTGAAATTAATGCTCAAACCATAAAAGAAATACCAGTCTTTTGTACGTGGATTTCCACGCATAGTAGCTATTTGATCATTAAGCAATCCTGCTTTATTTCTATAGGCGTATAATAAACCACTACTGGAAGTTGTTTTTGGATCAGGATATAATCCAGACACATCATCTAAATAATCGGTAAATGTTTTACGTGGTCCCCATTCGAATCCAATACCCATAAATTTCCCTAAATTATATTTGAAACCAATGCCAAAAGGGATACTAATTTGTTCCAAAAGATATGGTTTTGCTTGTCCCTCTGTCCTCAATGGTTGCAGTGATTGCCAGCCTTGACCGATATTACCTTTGGGATCGAAATGAAATCCGGCTATGCCAGCGAAAATATACATTGTGAAATAATGCTTATCATGTCCGATACGGTATTCTACAAAATTAAATTCAGAGATCGCATTAAATTCATAAATCGCAGATTGGAAATTAGCATTCCTTTGGAGTTGATCTGGATTAGAACTTTTTGAGTCGGATGCAGCAATATTACCATAGTTAAACCCAAAACGAAAAGCGTAACGATAATTAGTAGTGTATCTGAAAAATGCACCAACAGCAGGTTTTGAGTAGATGAAATGTTTGAATGTATTTAAATCACCAATATAATAGGAGCCGCCCAAGAACACACCTAATTCGCGTTGACGAAAATTACGTTTTGATGTTTGGGCTACTGTAAAAAAAACAGTAACAAAAACAAATATATAGGCCAATTTAAATCGCATGCAACTCTATAAACGTAAAAAAAGGGTTTTTATTGTACAACTAACCACTAAAAGGATCAATGCCTTTTATCGATTCCCCAAAGTAATTTATTACGAAGTGTGCTAAAAAAATGTTGTCCTTCCAGGTTTATAAGGTTAAACTTAAAATCGGCTAATTTTATTTTAATTTCGGTTTGAGGTGTAATAGAAGATGTAACAGAATCTAATGAAGCATAAAAGCTTTCATTTCTTCCGCTTACTTTAAAACTGATTTCCTTTTTATTTGGAATTACAATTGGCCTCACATTTAAATTATGCGGCGCAATTGGTGTAATAATAAAATTGTCTGAATCAGGCATCATAATTGGCCCACCACAACTCAGTGAATAAGCCGTGGAGCCTGTAGGTGTAGAAATAATAAGTCCGTCAGCAAAATATGAGTTTAAGAAAACGCCATCAACATACGTATCAATATTTATCATGGCGCCGCCTTCTTGTTTATGAACGGTGAACTCATTAAGCGCATAATTTATATCGCCAAAACAATTTTCGCAACCGGTTAACTCAATCAATTCGCGTTTATCTAAGGTAAATTTTTCTTTTAAAAGTAAAGTTGCTGCACGTTCAAGGTCATCTTTGTTTACATTTGCTAAAAACCCCAAACGCCCTGTATTTACGCCTAACACAGGGATACCTGATTTGCGAACCAACGATTTTGTTTCAAGCATGGTTCCATCTCCTCCTAAAGAAATAAGATGATCGGCCATTGCAATTAATTCGTCGGAGTTAGAAAATGTTTTTAATTCAAGATTGAAAGCATGCTCCTTTTTTAGGAACTCGTAAAATTCTTTAAAAATAACCAGCTCAACTTTTTCCTTTTTAAACAAATTATATAGTTGCTCAATATAAATTGGCAAGTTGTCTTTTGTTGAACGGGCGTAAACTGCGATAGTCATATAATTTCTTTTTTAGTTATTGATTTTGTCACCGCGCAATTCACGGAATCGTTTGCGTGCCTCAACTACAAAAATACTTCCCGGATAATTCTCAATAATTTTTTCATATGCTTCCTTGGCTTTTTCTTTATCTTTCAAACGGAATTCATATAACTCAGCCAATTTAAACTGGGCATCGTCACCATATAATTCGGTTGGATAAAACTCCAAAATATTTTTATACATTTTCTCTGCATCAGAATAATTACCCAATTTTTCATAGATAGCAGCTTTCTTGAAAAAAATATCATCACCGAGTGTATTGTTGTTGAATAATAAATTAATGCTATCCATTCGTTGAATCGCATCATTATAACGGTGTTGGAGGATCATTAATTCGGCGCTTGCAAATAATTTTAATGGAATATCATTTGTATCAACACCAATTGCATCCGTAATAATTAACGAAAGATCAAGAGCATCGTTCGCAATTAATTTTGTTGTAGCTCCTTTCAAAACATCACATTGTGTTTTAGCCCATTTAAAATCTCCTGCGTAAAAACTCAATTTTGCATTTTTAAATTTTGCTTCGTGTCCAATCGGTTCATACTTAAAATCTTTTTCCACTTGGGAATATAAAAGAGAAGCGTCCCAAATTTGTCCGATGAGTAAATAAATATCGCCTTGTAAAATTTTGTAATCGGCTTTATCTACCGGTTTTAAACTTTGGTTAAGTACAACTTCATCCAGTAAATCAATTGCCTCTTGTGGCTTATTTAAGTAATATGCTTTGAGTGTTGCCAAATTTTTTACAACAAACGTTTGCATAAAAGATCCTTTATATTTATTGGAAGCCGCTTCCAGTTTTTGCTCTACAGCAATTAATTCTTGTTGTGTAGGTTGTGGCTTTTCGATAACTAATTCATATTCTACACTTAAAATTTCAATGGAAGCAGGTTCAGAATAAGGACTACTTGATTTATCGATCAAATACTGATAACAACGAATCGCGGGTTCCCATGCCTTGTTAGACACGCATATTTTTGCCAACTCATAAATTCTTCTGCCATCTTCTTTGTTTCTTTTATCCAATGCTTTTGATTGTGTAAATGCCGCATCAAATTCTTTTTGTTGTTTTAAAATAAAGATCAAAAATTCTGCAAACACAGTTTTATCCGGCTTTGCCTGAATTCGCTTTTGTAATTCTTGTTTTAATATAGGATTTCTTAAGCCGCCATTTTCATCATCATACCCTAAAGAATTTTGTAAATTATTTTGAGCCATGTATAATTCCGAATCTCTAAAATCAATGGCGTCTAAATATTCGTTCACCATAGCTGTTATATCACCTTTCAATTTATATACTTCAGCACGCTCATAAAAATAAGGATATTCAGGTGTAGTTTTTTTTCCTTTGTTGTAAACTTCAATTGCATAGTCATACAATTTCAAATCCATAAATGCTTGTGCAAGATTAGAAATAAACGGTTGCACAGGAATTAATTCTTTTATGGCTTTCTCGTATGCTTCCTTCTCTTTTTTCTTATCGCTTATTAAGTTGTAAATATTACCAAGATATACGTAATAAGAAGCGTCGTTCTTGTTGAACTTAATTTGTTTCTTTGCAATTTTTTCGGCCTTACCAAAATCTTTTGCAGCAATCAAACTTTTATAATAACTGCTAAACCAAACGTTAGGATTATTATTGTATAGCTCTTCAAAATATACATTTGCTTTTTCAAAATCTTTTTGTTCGTAGTACTGAATAGCAAGTGACTCTTTGGTAGCAGTTGTTGGCGCAACATTAATTTGAGCCTGTGTTAAAAACTGAGAAAAAATAAAAATGAATAAAAATATGGGGAGTTTTGTAGACATTAAATTAGAATGCTCTTTCTTTTTTTCAATACCAAAATTCTAAATTAATAAGGCAAATGCTAATTAAAATTAAATTTTAATTGCACTTGTTTTCCATCCTGATCGAATTGAATATTATCGGATAAGTTCTTCATTAAAAATATTCCCCTGCCATTGATTTTATCAATATTTTCAGGTGCAGTAGGGTCAGGTAAATTCACATGATCAAAACCATTTCCTTCATCCAAAATACAAAATGTAATGCTGATTGAATCTATACTGTAATTAATAGTAACCGATTTTTCGGGATTATTATTATTACCATGTTGAATGGCATTATTTACCGCTTCAGTAACAGCAATAAGAATGTTGCCATAACGATCCTCGTTTACTTTATATTGCTCGCATACGTCATCAATAACTTGTTCAACTAAAGTTATATTTTGTGTGTCAGAACTAATTTTTAAATTTTCGCCTCTCGTTAAATTCATTTCTTGTTTACACTGTTAAAGTAGTTATTTACTTTTTCTTTATAAAAAGGAGTCAGACTTGGTGGTACTGTATTAATTAACTCCAATTCCTTTTCTTTTAGTCTTTTATACTCTAAAAACTGGCTAGGGTTACTTAAATTTTGATTTTTTGCCTCATTACTTTTCCTTTTCTCATCCTGCTCACGTTCACGCTCAGCTTTCTCACTTTCAAGCAGTTTCGTTAAAATATCATTCTGGCGTTTAATCATTTCGCTGCTAATACTTTTATTAACTAGCTCTTTTTCAGTTTGTTCCATCATATCTGCAATATCTCCACCCGGGTTTGAACCTTTATTTTTGAGTTTATCCATCAATTGTTGCATTTGCCTGCGAATTGCTTCCTGCTGGGCAGCCATCTTGGCAAATTGCTCGCTTGTTCCCGGCAAATTAAATCCACTACTTCCAGCCATACCCGGCTTTCCATTTCCTGGTTTCTGGCCCGGTTTTTCTCCCGGTTTATTTCCTGGTTTCTGACCAGGCTTTTGTCCTGGTTTTTCTCCTTTATCCATTGCATCTTTCAATGATTGCAATTGCTTATTTAATTGTTCCTGCAATTTTTTCATGTTTGGAATACTGGGCTTATCGGAAGGATTTTGACCAGTACCTGAACCCGGTTTTTTACACTTTCCTTTTTTTCCTTTTTGCTTAGCCTGTTCCTTCATTTTCTTTTGCATTTGCTCAAGCGATTCGTTCAAAAGCAACGCCAAATTATTTGCGGAAGTCATACTACTTTGCATACGCGTACTACTCTCAGCAGTATTTCTATCAGCTAAAGCTTTTATTGTTTTATCAATATTATTATTGATAGCACTGATCTCACGATTAATAATACTACTTACTTGTGGAGAGCGCTTGCTTAATGCCAATAAACTATCTTCAATAATTTTACTATCATCCTTTAATTTCTTTTGTTGCTGTGGAATCTTGATGTATTGCGGGTTATCAATGCGAGTGGTTCCTAATTGTTTCATTAAGTCTTCTTGTGAAAACGAAAGGTTTAATAAATTTTCTAAAATCTGACGTAAAGTTGCGGCATTTTCTGACTCTTGTTGTTGTTGTTCCTCTTCCATTTCATCCATCATCTCCTCTGCCATCTCTTCCATTTTTTTAGATGCGTCCTCTTGTGCTTTGGCTGCTTCTTTCTTATCATCTTTTTTTAAGTCCTCTGCACTTTTTTGCATCTGCTTACTTACTTCGTTTTGCTTTGCCTCATTTTTTGGAAGATCAGCGGGTTCCTCTAACTCTTTATTTTTCTTTTCTAATTCTTTAAGATCCTCTTTTAGTTTGTCAAATTCTTTACTAATGTCTTTTTGCTTTTCTTCTAAAGTTTTATTGTCTTTGTTTTTATTGTCCTGCTTCTTGTTATCTGGGTTTTTGTTATCTCCATTCTTGTTGTCTTTATTATCCTTATTTTCTGTTTCATTTTTTAAAGCGTCCTCTTTGCTTTTTAGTTCTTGTAATTTATCAACTGCATTCTGCATTTTTTCCTGCACTTCTAATTGCTTAAATAATTCCAAATTACGATCGAGTTCTTTTTCAATGTCTTTATTGGTCAATTTAAGTTCTTCCAGTTTTTGTTGTACCTGATCTTTATTTAATTGATTCATCGCTTTTTGCAATTCATCAAATAATTTTTTCATTTCTGGAGTCATTATTTGATCAAACAATTTTTCGAGCTCTTCTTGCTTCTCCACAATAGATTGATCCTGTGGAGAGAACTCGTTTTGCATTTGATTGTTTTGTTGATTCTCTTGCTTCACTTTTTCAACTTGATTTTTAAGTTGTTGTTGATTTTTCATGATCTCCTCTAACTTCTTTTTTTCTTCATAACTCATTTGATTTTTATCATTGAGTTTTTTAGAAAGGTCGCTCACATCTTTTTGCAATTGTTTTGCTTTTGAAATACTTTCTTCTAGATCTTTTTTGATCTCAGAATTATTCTTTGACGCATTTTCATTGATTTCATCTAAGGTTGCTGCTTTGTAAACCATAACAGATGTTTTAGAAGCTTTACTTCCATTTACACCATCGTTATCAAACACTTCAAAATAATATTCGATTTTATCACCGGGTTGCAGACTAAATGTTGTTGCGTTAAAATAATAAAAATAGTTTTGTGAAACCTGTTTTGGATTAATGATAATAGGGAAACTCTCAGTGATTTCTTTTGCAGCATTAGTTGAATCGGTATAATACTTTTTATATACAAATTTCATTTGTGAGAAACCGTAATCATCTTTAATGCTTCCACTTAAATAAATACTTTTGGGATCTAATGAGTCGGCCTTTTGACTGAGATCGATAGTTGGATACTGATCGGGAATAACATTCAATACATAAGATACCGAATCAATTGCTTTATTCACTTGTGTATTTGTTGCTTTTAAAATATAATTATTACTGTTTAAAAATTTGCGAGAATAAGTAAATTGATCTTTATTTGTTTGATTAGGATTGATTAGAGTATCTATAAAATGTAAAGAAAGTTGATCTGTATTTTTTGTATTGAATGTCCAAATAACTTTAGTACCCTGCGGCAATTGCATATCACCTGAATTAATAATTTGTTCATTTGGTTTATTCAAATAAGCCGGGTAGATTAATTGCGCACTAAATTGAGTAATTACAGGTTTCGGTAAAACTTTCAATTCATATTCTTTCGATTCAAAACCGGCGGCAGTTAAATTGAAGTCGGTGTTTTTTTGAACATTCTTAAAAATATAAGTGAAATTTATTTTATCCGTTTTCTCTAATTTGTATTCGATTCCATTTAGTTTTACAAAAACTTCGTTCGGAATTTGGTCTCCTGTAATTTTTACATTTAATTCATAATCTTGTGACTGCAAAGCACTGAGATCTTTATTGAGCAAATTAAATTCAAAAGGCATTTGCTTTGCGTAATACGTTTGATAATTTACCAAGCGCTGTGTGCCTTTATTAATAATACCCGGCCAAATAATATAAATAGAAAGAAAAAGAAATAAAACGGGCAATACATATTTTAAATACTTTTTGTTTTCCCGCAGATCAATAGCGGAGGCAAATGGCACAGGTTGTAATTCGTTTATTTTTTGATCGATGCTTGCCAATAATAAATCATTAGATCCAATTAAACCTTGTTGATTTTGAAGTTGAAGCACGTTTAGTAATTTATCCTGAACATTTGCAAAATGAGTTCCAATGATAGAAGCTGCATCTAAGTATGAAATAGTATCGCCAATCTTATTGAGTTTTAATAAAGGAATAGCAATGTATTTGGCGAGAACAAATCCGGTTAATCCCAAAAAACTGAAAAAGAAAATGGTTCTGACCGTGGTATCAAACTCTCCAAAATAATTCAAAAGTATAACCGTTAAAAATGCACCTACAAGTAATGCGAGCGAATATAGAGTTCCTTTAATCAACAAATTCTTATAGAACTTACGGATGAACTCATCTAGTTTTTGAATTAATATGTTGTTAGTGTTCGACAATTTTTTGATCTCAAGTTACATATTAAAGATGATAATTTCAAAGCTTTTCCATAAATGGTAGCAATGTAAAGATAACGAATCAGGAAGGGTTTTGGTACTGAAAAAATGTTAAGAAATTAGGCGTAAGATTAATGCTCAACGATCAACTTTTGGGTAGACTTAAACGAATCATTCTCCAACTCAATTAAATAGATCCCATTTGACAGGCTACTAATATCAGTAGGAGTATTGTATTGAATATCTTTCTCAATAATTAAAGTTCCCAGAAAGTTGAATATTTTCATTCTTGTTATTTCAAGTAAATCTATTTTTAAATCTGTATTAGCTGGATTCGGATAAAATAGTTTGTTATTATGAGTTAGGTTATTTTCTCCTAAATTAACTGTTCCATAACAATTCATGCAAAAATCCGATTCGTACTCAAAAAAATCTTTATTTTGATTAATAAGTCCTAGCCCAACGCCATATGTTAATGCATATATATCGCTTGACAAAATATATGTTACAGTATACGGTGGCCCTAATTGCCCAAAAGATCCAGGCTCATTTTGATGTGGCATTATTTTACCATTTATACTACTGCATGTAGGGCCATAATATTTATAAAAGGTGCCTTGATTATCCAATCCAAACTTTACCAAATTTACTCTTATACTGTATTGAAAATCAACCATCCCTGGATACATTTTATTCTCTAATAACTGCTTTGAATCTAAAGAAGAGTATGTTACATTCATATTGGTAAAACTTGCAGTGGCATATGGGTTACAATATTGATCATGATTACTGGTAATGCTTTTTTCATCAATGTTATAAATATAGCCAGTTGGCGTTACTGTTTTGCTTCTTACAATAACTGTTGTTATCGCACACCTTTCCGTTAATTGATTATCAACTTGTAAAAAACTATTCGCAGTACACCATTCATCCCCAACTTTGAAATTATAAAAATCCCAAGCATTTGGCACTTTGTTACCAAACAAAGGAATAGAATCATATTTAGCAGCATCTTCAATTCCAACCAAACGATAATATTTATTTTGCCCATACAGTTTAGGAAATTGAGTAACACCAAACTGCTTACTTAATACTAAAGTATCAATACTATTTACCAAGATTGTTTTTACAGAATCGATAATGGAAAAAATATTTTGAGTTGCTGTTGCAATACAAGTTGCGTTCAAATTATAAATACTATCAAATAACCAAGTTTGATTTAAGGTGCAAGTTGGTATGATCATGACCTTAGTTGTGTCATATAATTTTACCAAACCATTACTGTACTTTCTTATGTTTCTTTGAAGGAATTGTGGCTTATTTGTTGTCAATATACTTCCAGTAACCACACCTATTCTATTCATTGAATAAATAGTATCTGTTCCAACAATTTTTATTGTGTCAACAAACATCACATTTGAAATTAATTGAGAATTATTGTATTTATAATTATAGCGATAATTCTTATTAAATACATTCCAGTTTTGAGAAAAACAGAAACTAGAAAACGAAATGATAAATATAACAATAAAACTCCTCATAAATTTGTCTAATAAATATAGGGAAATAAAGGGTAGCCTCCAAACTTGCTGTTAATAAACAAAAAGTGTATCCTTATTGGACAAATAAACCTTATTCTTAAAATAAAATGCTTGATTTATTTTTTTCAGAGGAAACGAATCACAAACTTCCTCAAATAATTTATAATTATAGCTACAGAATTTATTAGCTTTTAAATAATAAATAATGTCATCATTTACTTGTATGTTTTTAAGATCTTTAATGCTTACGATTCTACTAAAGGTTCCAAAAATATCAAATACATAAATTCCAAGATCCGGGCAATTCAAAAATAAATTTCCGTTATGTTCGATCATGAAATTTGGCTTCAAATTTGTTTGTAAAATCTGTTTTAAATTTCCTGTAGAAGCAATCTGATTTAAATGTTCATCAAACCGGATTAATTCATTATTAGCTTTATTAAATATCCAAAAGCCATTGTTAGCCGATACACAAACCAATTCTGTTTGCTCGTAACCCATCTCTTCTAAAGAAACCGCATCCATGTTTTGGGACATTTGACTATCCAAAAATAAAATTTGTTGGTAATCTTTATAAAACAACATCAATCGTAATGCATTAGATGCATCTACACTTGTAATATCACCCAATTTTAAATTGCTATAGCGATTAAAATAATTTCCATTGGCCAAATATTTTAGAATCTCACTTTCTTTAATGAAATAACTATTCCCTAAATTATCTACAGCAAAATAATCATGCGCTTTTTTTATTATAAATGGCTTTGTATCATTTTGGAATGAAAGGAAACACAATCCAATCAAAAAAATAATTATATATGTTTTAGATGATTTCAACTGATATTATTTACTTCCAAAATTTCTTCCAATATATTCCTCTTGTTACTTAAACGCGGGACTTTATATTGTCCACCCAATTTATTATTTGCCTTTAACCAATTATAAAAAGTATTTTCAGGTACATTTTTTATTATAGGGTCGTGCAAAACAAAATTATTATAACGTTTAGCTTCATAATCGCTATTTTGTCTTTTTAGCGACTCATCTAATAACGCTACAAAGAACTCAAAATTGTTTGGCTGTTTTTCAAATTCAATTAACCACTCATGCGCCCCAGCCTTTTCACTCATAAAAACAGGTGCAACAGTATACTCTTTTACTTGTGCATGGGTTTTTTCGCAAGCAGATGCAATCGCACTATCAGCGTTATGCACCATTAATTCCTCACCAAAAGCATTGATATGCTGTTTTGTTCTTCCAATGATAATGATGCGATAAGGATTTATAGAAGTAAATTGGATTACATCTCCTAACTGATATCTCCACAAACCTGCATTAGTTGAAATAATAATTTCATAATCAATTCCAACTTTTACATCGTCCAAACAAATAACCGGCTTACTTTCATGCGCATGCAATTCTCTAAATTCATAAAAAATACCATAGTCTAACATCAATAATATTTCATCTGAATTTGCCTGGTCCTGAATCCCAAAAAAACCTTCAGATGCATTATATAATTGAAGATAAGAAACTGTATCGCTGCCAAACAATTGTTTGAACTGTTCTTTGTATGGAGCGAAGCTTACACCACCATGAAAATAAACTTCAAAATTAGGCCAAACTTCTTTGATGGTATTTACTTTCTTTTTTTGAAGAATGCGTTTCAATAACACCAACATCCAACTTGGAACACCCGCAACACTCGTTACATTTTCATTCATCATGCTTTCAGCAATTTTTTCCAATTTACTTTCCCACTCATCCATCAATGCAATTGTTACATCAGGAGCTCTAAAAAATTCAGCCCACATTGGTAAATTTTGGATGATAATTGCGCTTACATCTCCATGAAAAGATTGATGTTCACCAAAATGATCTTCTTTAAAACTTCCTCCTAATGCTAAATTTTTTCCGGTAAACAATTGTGTTTCGAGATTATTAATGCAATGAAGTGTAACCATATCTCGTCCACCTTTGTAATGACAACCATCTAAATGTTCCATCGTAACAGGTAAAAATTTACTTTTGTCGGTTGTGCCGCTGCTTTTCGCGAACCACTTTATTTCAGTTGGCCACAATAAATTTTGTTCGCCTTTTCGATTGCGTTCAATGTATGGCTTCAGAGATTCATAATCGTTTAACGGGATTTGGTTTCTAAATTTCTCATAACTATTAATAGAAGAAAAATCGTGTAGTTTACCATATTCCGTTTGAGAAGCATCTCCAATGAGATCATGCATCCATTCCATTTGTACATCAACCGGATATTTCATGAATAACTCAATTTGATGCATTCGCTTTTTCATCAACCAACTCGCTATGGAATTAATAAATGGCATTTATTTTTCAAATTCTTTTAGGAGATCATTCAAGCTTAATGCATTTAAACACATTTCTTTTGTAAGCATACCTTTTCGCGCAACACAAACGCCATAATACATATCATGATAGCCAAGCATTTGATGAGCGTCGGGATTAATAGATACTTTTACATTTTTTTCTAAACAATACCAAATCCATCTCCAATCCATATCTAAACGATAAGGATGCGCATTCAATTCCATACTCACTTTATTTGCGGCACAAGCATCAATTACTTTTTTATGATCAATAGGATAGCCAGGACGAGCTAACAGCAACCTGCCGGTTGGGTGACCTAAAATAGAAGTATATGGGTTTTCGATTGCTTTAATTAAACGTTGGGTTGCTTTTTCTTCGGTCATTTTTAAATTGGAGTGAACAGATGCAACTATAAAATCGAATGTCTTTAAAACATCTTCTTCATAATCTAAAGAACCGTCATTTAAAATATCACTCTCTATTCCGTTTAAAATTTTAAAACCAGTGTAATTTGCATTTAATTTCCGGATTTCCATTTGTTGTTCCCAAACACGATCTTCATTTAAACCACTTGCGTAAAAAGCAGATTTTGAGTGATCACAAATTCCTAAATATTCATAACCCAATTTTTGGCAATAGTCTACCATTTCTTTCAAAGTATTTACACCATCACTGTATGTTGTGTGATTATGAAGTATTCCTTTTAAATCTTTGTCATTTATAAGTTCAGGTATTTTATTGTTTTTTGCTAATTCAACTTCGTTTAATCCTTCCCGCAATTCAGGTTCTATGTATTGGAGATGAAGTTCATCATAAATTTCTTTCTCCGTTTTGTATTGTATTTTTTTTAGACTATTAAAATTAATTTTATTCAGATGTTCTTTTGTGGCTGTTAATTCAAATAATTTTTCGGTAAACTCCTCCGGTTTGCAAAGATGATATATAACCGGAGCAACAATTTCTTTTTCAAATGAGTTTAAATCAGAATTGATTTTTATATCACTTAAAATTTCAATCTTTTCAATTACTTCGCATTTTCTTCTGAAATCTCCAACAGGTGAAATTTGAATTGATGGTTGTTCTGATTTAACTTTTTCGATTAATTTATTTACTAATGATTCAACTGCAGCATAATGTCTTTTAGATGAATTCATTAATTTAAATTCGATACTCGCCTTTATACTCTCCTGCGTTTTTGCGCCAAAGCCTTTCAAGCTTGCTAAACGGTTTTCATTACATGCATATAACAATTCACCCACGCTTTCACAACCAAGTTCCTTCCAGATAGCATGTACTTTTTTTGGACCCAAACCTTTAATGGTTAATATTTCTACTACACCTGCAGGAGTCTTTTCTAAAAGTTCGTCTTGTTCTTTTGCGGAACCATGTTGGATTAATTCAAAAATAAATTTGGAAATACTTTTTCCAACACCTTCAATTTTATCAATATCTTCTTGCGTTTTATTTTCAAAATCGTAACGAAGTTTATCTAATCTATATGCTGCTCCTGCAAAAGCTTTTATTTTAAAAGGATTGCCGCCATGCAATTCTAAAAGCTTTGCATGCATTTCTAATGTTTCAACTATTTCGTCACTTGTCATTTTTAATATAAGCTTTTGCGATAACTAAATCATTTGGATTGGTGATCTTAATGTTTTCGAAATTTCCTTCAACTAAATTTATTTTTTCTCCGATAGATTCCAAAACAGTTGCATCATCGGTAAATCGTTTTGAGTATTTTTTGGTGAATGCCTTTTTTATAAGATTTATTTCAAAACACTGCGGTGTTTGAATAATTTTAAATTTATTGCGATCAACGGCTTTATTACTTTTTTCACTTACTTGCCGAACACTTTCAAATAATGTTATTGCAGGAATTGCATTTCCTTTTTGAGCTGCAACTGCGTAACATTCTTTAATTACGGCAACCGAAACAAACGGTCTGGCCGCATCATGTATTCCTAGTACTCCATTTGATGGGGGAATAAGGCCTAATGCATTTTTTACAGACTGAAAACGGTTTTCGCCACCCAACGTGATTTGAATATTTTTATTTGGAAAATGTTTTTGAATAATGTTTTTCATTTGTTTTTTAAAATCTTTATGTACTGCAATTACAATTTGAATACTTGATTTGTATTTCAAAAACTGTTGAATACTTAAAACGATAATTGGTGTATTGCTTATTTTTAGAAATTGTTTAGGTATCTCTGACCTCATTCGTAATCCGGTTCCCCCTGCTACAATTATAACATACTCCTTCTTCATACTCTAATATAAGCACAATTTAAGAAATTAAAAATACGATTTTTAGTCATGGATAAGGGCAAAAAAAATCCCGACTATTTAGCCGGGATCAATTAAATTTAATTTTATTATTTCTTTAATTTATCTGCAGGGATAACATATGTTTCCGTTAGATTAATATAAAGCATTGCGTTTTCAGGTAAATTACGAACACCTTTTTGCTCCAGTCTAAAATTCTCATCATAAAAAATTGGCATAAAAGGAGCGTCTTCAATAACTACTGCTTCTGCTTTACTTAAGATATCAAAGCGTTTTGCTTTATCCGGCTCTACTTGACTAGCTGCAAACAACGAATCAAATTTTGCGCTTTTATATCTGAAAAAATTAGTGAATGATTTTTCGTGAGGATTATCAGGCACATGCTTTCCATAAAACAAGGTTAAAAATGTTTCAGGATCTGGATAATCAGCACTCCAGGCAAGTCTGAAGAAATCTGATTTACCTGATTGAACATTTTCGATATGTTCTGCCAATGGAACTGTATTGATATTCACTTTAATATTTAAGTTCTCTTTTAGCATGCTTTGAATAACCTCAGCAACTAAAATGTTTCTGTCACCACCACCACCGTTAATTTCCAAACTAATTTCCGGAAAACCTTTTCCATCAGGATAACCAGCCGCTTTTAAAAGCTCTTTTGCTTTCGCAGGATCAAAGGCGTAACCTTTCACAGTTTTGTAATTGTAACCTTCTTTTTCGAATACTTCTGAGTATGGCATCATCCCATAATCTGCTGATGAACCTTCACCTTGAATTGTAAAGTCAGCAATTTTATGACGATCAATAGCATAGTTAAATGCCAAGCGAACATCTTTCTTTGCAAATACTGGATTACCTTGTACGTTGAATCCACAGAAACTCGAATTTAATGCAGCAGCTGTAATAATTTGAAATTCATTCTTTTTATTTTTTGCATCTGCTAAATCACCCATAATCTCAGAGAACATTTCAACAGGAATACGATAAATCATATCCAAATCGCCAGCTTTGAATTTTAATATTTCTGATTTTTTCTCGCGAATAAAACTCCATTTTACACCATCCAAATAAGGCAGCTGATTTCCATGTTGATCGATTCCCCAATAGTTAGGGTTTTTCTTCATGATAATAACTTCACCCTCTTTTATTGTTTCAATAAAAAACGGACCAGTTCCAACCGCTTTAATACGCATTTCGTTACCATATTTTGTTACTGCTTCTTTTGGATAAACAAAACAACCCGGCATAGCCAAAATATTTAGGAAACCTGTACTTGGAACAGTCATTTTTAAAACAATAGTGCTATCATTTACAACCACAACACCGCTAACTTTTTTCATGCTTCCACCTTTAGAGCTAGCATATGCTTCGTTTGCTCCTACTACTTTATCTTTGAAGGTAATTTCAAATGAATTGTTCCCAGGATCTTGAGAGCATAATTTATCAAAACTGTATTTTACATCAGCAGCATTTAAAACACGCCCTTTTCCTTCAGGAAAACAAGGGTCGTTGTGAAACTTTACATTGGGTCTAAGATGAAAAGTGAATTCTTTCAAATCCGGGCTAATCTCCCAGCGAGAGGCAATTGCCGGTTTTATTGTCAAATCTTCCGGATCGTATTTTACTAATCCTTCATAAACTTGGTAAGCAATATGATAACTTGGGATGTCATTAATTGACATTGGAACAAGACTCTTTAAATTCTCAACTTCATTTAAGCGTAAAATACCACCAGTATAAATTCCTCCCTTAGCCTCCGTTTTACCAGACTTATCATCCTTTTTATCGCCACCACAAGAACTGATTAATAGAGACAAAGATGCAACAGAAAATAATAATACTTTATTCATATTTATAATTTAACAATTAATTAGAATTCAGACTAAATTATGCAACAAAGTTATATTTTTAGCGTAACATTCCTAATATTTTCATAAAAAAAACCGAGTTTTCGATAAATCTTAACAATTGTCCTATCAGTTATAAATGGACTAACTTAACTCTACTAAAACCGGACAATGATCACTTTGTTTAGCCTCAGGAAGAATGTTTGCCCTAAGCAATTTATCTTTAAGATTAGTGCTTACAAGATTATAATCTATTCGCCAACCTAAATTTTTATTTCTTGAGTCTGCACGATAACTCCACCAACTATACTGATGTGGTTCAGAATTAAAAAGTCTAAAAGAATCAGTAAAACCACTATTCATAAAATTCTCCATCCATTCACGTTCTTCAGGTAAAAAACCACTGGATTTAGCATTTGAAATGGGGTTATGAATATCTATCGCTTTATGACAAATATTATAATCGCCACTCAAAATTAATTTTGGATATTTTACTTTTATTTGATCAATATATTTTTGAAAAAAGGAAAGCCATTCCATTTTAAATGCCTGTCTTTCTTCGCCACTGCTACCACTTGGATGATAAACGCTCATGACAGAATACTCTTTAAAATCTATTCGAATGATTCTTCCCCCGTCATCATATTTTTTTACACCACAACCATACTCAATATGCAATGGTTTATGTTTCGAAAAAACAGCAACGCCACTATACCCTTTTTTTTGCGCCGGATACCAATAATGGTGGTATCCTAATTCCTCGTAATCAAGCAACCGGAGCTGATCCGGAGTAGCCTTAATTTCTTGTAAACATAAAACATCCGGATTCGCATTTTTAATCCATTCAAGCAAACCCTTTCCTACCGCCGCTCTGATACCGTTTACGTTATAACTAATTATTCTCATAATGGCACCAAAGTACAGCTTGCAGGCCTTTAAACC
Source organism: Bacteroidota bacterium (assembly GCA_013288385.1). Taxonomy (GTDB): domain Bacteria; phylum Bacteroidota; class Bacteroidia; order B-17B0; family Aurantibacillaceae; genus Aurantibacillus. Next base: position 22,291 of record JABDBZ010000007.1, on the reverse strand, counting down.
AAAAATAATATCAGTTAAAACTTACACAATTTACTAACTTTAAAAACGTTTAAACTAAAATGTTAAAGAAGCGTTATTACCTCTTATTACTGCTGATTGCACTCAACGGATTAAACTTGAGTGCGCAGTATTTTAGAAGCGAACGCATAAAAAATTTTAAGGTAAAAAAAGACACGTTAAAATTAGATAGTTTAAGTTTAGTAAGAGCAAGTTTAAAAATTAATTATTTCCCAATTTCAGATTCCATTTACAAACCAAAAATTAATTACAATTTACATGCCTTAATTTTTAAAGGCAAAAAACCAGATAGCATTTCTGTATCCTACCGCGTATTTCCATTCGATTTTGAAGGTAATTATTATCATAGGGATGCATCACAACTTTATTCGGATTTATCTGCGCCTGATAAACCTTTTACGATTAAATACAGCGACGATAAATATTCTAATAATTTATTAAAGAATGACGGATTAAGTAAGAATGGAAATATTAGCAGGGGGATTTCGGTTGGTAACAATCAAGATGCAGTATTGAATTCGAATTTAAATTTACAAGTGAGCGGTAAATTAACTCCGGAAATAGATTTATTAATGGCTGCTACCGATAATAATATTCCATTTCAGGCAGATGGAACAACTGCTCAATTGCAAGAATTTGATAAAGTATTTGTGCAGTTAAATAACGCGAGTACTAAATTAATTGTTGGTGATTATCAATTACAAAAACCACAAAATAGTTACTTCATGAATTTTTTTAAACGTGCTCAAGGCGTTAATTTAGAAAATAAATATGTTGATAGCACTAATAATAAACCTCTCATTTTTAAAACTCAAATTGCAGGTGCCATATCACGCGGTAAATTTTCGCGACAAGTATTTTACGGTACAGAAAATAATCAAGGTCCATACCGTTTAAAAGGTGCCGACAATGAAACATTCATAATTGTATTAAGTGGTACAGAAAAAATTTATATTGATGGCAAGCTTTTATTGCGCGGACAAGAAAACGATTATATTATTGATTATAATACAGGTGAATTAACTTTTACAGCAAAACAACAAATAACAAAAGACAAACGAATTGTAACTGAATTTCAATATGCAGAAAGAAATTATTCGCGGTCTTTATTTCTTTTAGGAGAAGAAATACAAGGTAAAAAAGCAAAAGTGTATTTTAATTTTTATAGTGAGCAGGACAATAAGAACAGGCCATTACAGCAAACTTTATCTCAAGAACAGAAAGGTATTTTAGCAAGAGTTGGTGACACGCTTGACAAAGCTTATTTCAGTGGCGCACAACTGGCACCATTTAATCCAACTGATGTTTTTTATTGGAAAAAAGATACCATTGTAAATGCGATAAGATACGATTCTATTTATGTGTATTCAACAAATCCTGATAGCGCAAAATATCAAGTTAATTTTAGCAATGTTGGTCAGGGTTTAGGTAATTACAATGAAATAACTTCTGCTGCCAATGGCAAAGTATATCAATGGGTTGCTCCAGTTAATAATATTAGGCAAGGTACATATGAACCAATAATAGCATTGATAAGCCCGAAAAGAAATCAAATGTTTACGGCGGGTATTAATTATTCGCTAACGAACCACAACTCTTTAACTTTAGAAGGTGCGTATACAAATAATGATGTAAATACTTTTAGTACGGCTGACAAAGGAAATGATAATGGAAGTGGCGTAAAAGTAATTAGTAAAAATGAAAAAATAATTTTGAAAGACTCCGTGCGAACGGGTTCAAAATTCGTTTATAATTTGAATTACGAATATGTTCAAAAGAATTTTAAACAGGTAGAACGATTCAGGAGCATTGAATTTGATAGAGATTGGAACAGGCCTTTAACCAGCGTGATATTAAATGACCAACACATAGGAACAATGGAATTGGGATATGTAAAGCAGAATAGATTTTCAACTACATACCAACTAAATAGTTTTATTGAAGGTAATGATTACAAAGGTATAAAACACAATTTGGAAACCCGTTACAGTAAAAGAGATTTTAAAAGTCAGTACACAGGAAGTTATTTAACGAGCGACGATAAAAGTGTGAACACTGCTTTTTACCGTCATAAAATAACTGCCAACCAAAAGCTTGGCAAATTAAAAGTTGGTTATAGTGATGTTTTTGAAAACAATAAATTTATATTGGATAGTACAAGAAGATACAGTCCGCGCACTTATCAATTTTGGGAATGGGAAGGAAGTATAAGTACTGCCGACACCACAAAAAACAATATCAAATTATTTTACAAAGAGCGTAGAGATAAACAAGCTTATAATAATGAAGTGAAAGACAGTACAAAGGCTACTAATATTGGTATACAAGCCACAATCAATTCTATTAAAAATAATCCGATTACGATTTATATTACCTACCGTCAATTAGATTTAAAAAACACAGTGAGCAGTATCCTAAAACCAGACAATACTTTTTTAAATCGTTTGGAGTATAACCCCCGTTGGTATAAAGGATTTCTGACAATGAGTTTATTTTATGAAACCGGATATGGCTTAGAAAATAAAAAAGAATTTTATTATCTTCAGGTAGCACCCGGGCAAGGGCAATATTCATGGATAGATTATAACGGGGATCAAATAAAACAGTTGAATGAATTTGAAGTTGCACAATTCAGTGATCAAGCACAATACATCAGGGTTTACACACCGACCAATCAATACATAAAAATTTTACAAAATCAATTGAGTGCAAGTATTAATGTAAAACCCGCGAGTTTACTTCGTACTAAAAAAGATGCTCTTTCTAAATTTGCTTCAAGATGGGCTTTACAAACAGCTTACAGAATTGATAACAGGACAACAGATAACGGACAATTATATTATTTCAATCCTTTTTTAAGTGTTAATGATACTTTAATGATTGCCAGCAATAATAATTTAAGGCAAAGCGTTTTCTTTAATCAATCATCTGCAGTATTTGGAGGCGATTATACTTATACAAATAATTCATCTAAACAATTATTGAACGGAAGTATTGAAACACGTTTATTGGAAACCCACGAATTAAAATCACGTTTTAATTTTGCTAAATGGTTAACAATTAGTAATACAAGTTTAGTGGGAATAAAGGGCAATCAATCGCTGCTTTTTACGAGTAGAGATTTTTTAATACATACACGAGAAAGTGAACAAAAATTAAGTTACCAACCAGGGACAATTTTTAGAATTAGTTTGATTTATAAATACAGCGAAAAAGCTAATACTTTTAGCGAAGGATTTCAAAAAGCTTATATACAAACTTCGGGCTTAGAGTTAAAATACAATCAATCAGAAAAAGGGAGTTTTAATATGAAAATGGATATCGTGCGAATAAAATATAATGACATTGAATCGTCAGCAATTGCTTTTGAAATGTTGAATGGTTTAGCTGCGGGAACAAATTACACCTGGGAAGTATTATATCAACGAAACATCAATTCAAACTTACAAATCAGCATTAGTTATAATGGAAGAAAAACTGCCAGCTCAAGCAATATTGTTCATTTGGGCAGTGGAACGCTAAGAGCTTTCTTTTAAAAATTATTTCTTTAACAAGAAACCTTTTTCTAAAGTAACTGTTTCTTTTGCACCAAGCTTTAATTCAAAATCTTCAGTTATATCTTGAAATCCTTTTTTCTTAACAGAGATCTTATAATTTTGGCCGCCTTTTAAAGTTAAAAAATATTCCCCGTTTTCATTTGTTGTAGTTGAAGCGACTGAATTTCCTGAAGCATCCATAATATTTATTTCAACCTCTGATAAACCATATCCTTCGTAACCTTCTCTTATTGTTCCTTTCAAAATACTCAATCCATCATTCACTTTAACTTTATTGTCTTTTTCTAAAATCGCATAATCTTTTAAATTAATCCTATAGATATCGCTCTCACCTAAACCACCTGCTCGTTCACTTGAGAAATAAGCAGTTTTTCCATTTGCACTTATTGTTAGTTGACCTTCTTTGGCCGAGCTATTAATTGGAAAACCCAGATTAACCGGCTCACTCCATTTAGTACCTTCCAAAACGGTTTTAAAAATGTCATAACTACCCATACTGTTAGGTCCGTTGCTGCAAAAGAATAATGTTTTCCCATCAGGAGCAAGGAACATACCACCTTCGTCATAAATTGAATTAATTGGAGCTCCAACATTAACAGGCACACCCCATTCTTTTTTATTTATTTTTTCTACCATCCAAATATCACTGCCACCTAAGCCACCCTTGCGTTCGCTTGTAAAAAATAATCTCTTCCCATCAGGTGAAATGCAAGCTCCACCCTCCCAATATGTAGATGCTAAAGGTTTTCCAAATGGCACAGGTGTTTTCCATTTTCCATTACTTATTTTGCTTACAAAAATATCGCCGCCTCGTGACGATTTATCATTGATATCGTTTTTATAAAGAAAAATTTGCTTGCCATCAGGTGAAATACTTGAGCAGGCATCGTGCGCTTTTGTGTTCACAGAACCGGATACTGCCTTCGCGTTTGAATATTTTCCGGTTGCAGTATCACGTGTTGCTATATATACATCTTCAAAGTATTTTCCATCACCTTCTACATCAACTTCAGAATTGGGATTTTCAGGACGACGAGTTGTAAATACCATAAGAGATCCATCAGCTGTAATACATGGATTTTTATCATCGTATTTACTATTGATTTCCGGGCCTCCATTTTCAATTTCGACATCAATTGGATTAGCAGTTAATTTTTTCGCAACGTTACACTGACTAATAAAGACAGTGGCATCTTGGTGGTCTACATCTCCAGGTTTTGAATTAGCAGTACATAAATTAAACTCTGCAATTGCATCATCATACTTTTCTTCTTTCTGAAATATTTCACCAAGTATAAAATGTGTTGCTGCTTTATTTGCGTTTAAACTAATTGATTTATTTAATTGTTCTTTCGCATTACTCAATTGATTTAACATGAAATAAGAGTACCCTAAATAATAATATACATTGGCATCATTAGGTGAGGTTTTTGCGATATCTTTAAACGAATTAATTGCGCCGAGATATTGTCCGCCGTATATTTTTTGTTTTGCAATTTCTATTTTTGCTTTATCGGCAGTACTTGTAAATACGTTTTGTCCAAACAAGTAAGTATTTATTAAAACGAGGAAAGTTATTTTTTTAATCATAATAATTTAATTGAATCTAAAATACTACTTTTTTTAATAGAATAAAATCTTTGTTTTTGCAACTTATGATATCCAAAAATTAAAAACCCCCAACAAATCGTTGGGGGTTTTTAATTTATTTTTTTGGTGCCGGGGGAGTTTTTTGCGGACCATTTGGGTTTGGATTTTTTTGTACCGGAGCACCTGCACCCGGAACATTTGCTAATGGCATTCCATCCAATTTTTTCTTAACCGCTGCAAGAATATCTTCAGCTGCTTCGCTATATAATACATTTCCCATACTTGTATCAAATACATATTTATAGCCACCTTCTTTTGCAACAATTTCAATTCCTTTTTTTGCTTTATCCATAATAGGTGCTGTTAATTCACCATATTTTTTTTGGTAATCTTGTTGTGCCTGACTTCTGAAATCCTCTATTCTACGTTGCATTTGAGTTAGTTCCTCTTCTTTTGTTTTTTTCACAAGATCGCTCATGCCATCTCCACCTGCCATGTAATCGCTGTATTTTTTTTGAAACTCATCACTCATTTTAGCAACTTCAGCTTCCAGGTTTTTTAAATAAGTTTGCGCAACATCTTTTGCGGTTTTAGTTTCAGGCATTAAGCTTACTAAAGAATCTAAACTTAAGTGAGCTATTTTTTGTGCACTTAGCATTGAAGTACATGCTACAGCAGCAAAAATAAATACTGCTTTTTTAATTGTTCTTTTCATCTTGTTTTATATATTTTATTTAAATGATTAAATGGAATTGGCCATATTTATTTTCTTTTATACCATTAGGTATATGGCTATTTCATTTTCTTGCTTTTTATATTTTACTTTTTATAACCTAATAAATTTAATACATCATCGCTTCTATCATACTTCGGGTTGGCATACAATATTGCAACTTGCCCTGCTTTATCGAGCACAAAACCCAAACCATTTTTTTCAGCTACACTTTTAATTGCGTTATAAACCTTATCCTGTATAGGTTTTACTAACTCAACGCGCTTCTTAAATAACTCACCGTCAACTCCAAATCTTTGTTTTTGAAGATCTTTAGCTTCCTTTTCTCTGTTTAAGATCTCATTTTCACGTTTCTTTTTCATATCATCAGTTAACAAAACTGCATCTGCCTGATATGCTTTATATAATTTATCAATCTCGGTATACTTAGCTTCAATTTCTTTTTGCCACTGCACACTTGTTTTATCTAATTCCGCTTGTGCACCTTTATATTCAGGAATTTGACCCAGAATATAATCTGTATCAACATATCCGAATTTTGCTGCCGTTTGCGCATTTGCAGTAAAAGTAGCAATTACTACAAATATTATAAGGACTAATTTTTTCATTTTATTTCAATTATTTAATATTCATAAAACGCACCAATTTACGCATTTATTTGTAATTAACATTTTATACCAAATATAACTACAAAACATTCCAATCTGCTCGTTCTTTTCCACCAAGGCCTCTTCAAAAAATGGTTCCGTAGCTTAGGCTATGCAACAATTTTTTTCATCGTCTTGGCAAAAAATTACATCGCATCTTTGGTCTATTTTTTAATTACATTTGGTATTATAACTCGCCCAGCTGACCACCAATTGTAAAATGGAATTGACCTTTGCCATTACCAGCACCAGCCTGATTAATATTATCAAAGCCCCAACCATAATCAATACCCAATAAACCAAACATTGGTAAAAACACCCTTAAACCAATACCAGCACTACGTTTAACTTGAAATGGATTAAAGGTTTTAAAATCTGCATATGCATTTCCGGCTTCCGCAAAACCTAGAACGAATATGGTTGCCTGAGGATTAAGCGTAATAGGATATCTTAATTCCATTGTATAACGCGATACAATTGGATCTCCGGTAGAGGCAGATAATGAATTATCCGGATAACCACGTAAACCGATAATCTCACGGGCAACAAAATTCTGGAATCCGCTTAATCCGCTACCACCTACATAAAAACGTTCGAAAGGACTATAACCAACATTTTTGTTATAGTATCCCAAGAAACCATAACCAATTTTTGTTCTCAATACTAAATTGCGTGCTTCTTTGCCTTCAGCTGCTTTCTTGTTCGTTAATTGGGTGAACCATTCGGCAGTAATTTTATATTTTTGGTACTCAATAAATTGGAATCTTTGATTTACAGTCAGATCAGCATAATTCTTATGATTAAACAAAGAATACGGCGGAGTAAATTGACCCAATAAAGTGAAATTAGAACCTGTTTTAGGATAAATAGGCTGATCTACTGAATTACGTTGAATGGTTATATTGGTATTGATATCGTTCGCATTTCCATTTGTGAAAATAAAAGAGCTGTAATTGTGTAAATTATAATGATTATAATTAATAGAGTTAAACATGCTGAAATAATTATCTGGCCATTTTAAACGGCGACCAAAATGGAAAGACCCACCCCAAATTGACATATTTGAATTAGCAGGATTTAGAACTTTTTCAGCACGATTAAGATATTCAGGTACACCATTACTAAACAGAGTATGAAATGCTGAAAAAGTTAATGAATTTGGTTTTTTTCCACCTAACCAAGGCTCAGTAAACGAAAAATTATATGATTGATAAGCTTTACCATTTGTTTGACCTCTGATAGATAATTGTTGGCCATCGCCACTCGGTAATGGTCGCCAAGATTCTTTCTTCAAAATATTCTTCATAGAGAAATTATTGAACTTTAACCCTAATGTGCCTATAATACCAACTGCACCAGTAGTAGTACCCAAACCGGAAGTTGAATTAAGAGCGCTTCCACCATATCCACCACTTAATTCTATTTGATCACTTGGTTTCTCTTCAACGGTATACTCGATGTCAACAGTACCATCCGCAGGGTTTGGAGTAGGCACAACATTCATTTTTTCAGGATTGAAGAAAGTCAATTGAGATAACTCACGTTGTGTACGCATGATATCTGATCTACGAAATAATTGCCCTGGCCTGGTTCTTATCTCACGATAAATTACATGATCATTAGTTTTATCATTTCCCTTTACTGTTACTTTATTAATGGTAGCTTGTTTACCTTCATAAATAATAATATCGTAATCAATTGTATCATTATGAACATTGCTTTCCTGTGGCGTAAGGTTAAAAAATAAATAACCATCATCCATATAAAGAGATGAAATATCAAAACCATTTGGGTTCATAAATAACTTTTGCTCTAACTTACTTTGATTATAAACTTCGCCCGGTTTAATATTTACAATAGTATCTAATTGAGTACTTCTATATTTTGTATTACCATACCATTTAAATTTTCCAAAATAATATTTATCTCCTTCCTCAACTGTGATATCAATATTTACTTTATTAGGTTCAACAAAATAAACTGTGTCTTTCACAACACGTGCGTCTCTATAGCCTTTTGAACTATATTTTTCTCCAATTGCTGGCAAATCATTTTCAAGATTTTCCTGAAGATATTTACCGGAATTAAAAGGATTCCACCAACGTTTAGGTTTGGTTTCTTTTAATTTACGTCGCAGTTGAGCATCAGTAAGAATGGTGTTTCCAATAATGTTAACTTCTTTGATACGAACTTTAGAACCTTTATCTACTTTGATAGTTAAAATAACATGAGGTGTTTTTGCAGTGATATCCTTTTCCATTATGATATCAACTTTATTAAAATAAAATCCTTTTTCTAAATAAAAATCATGAACTGTATTTTTGATTGTACCAATCATGTAATCTGTAATCACTTTTTCTTTAAGTAATCTTATTTTACCTCTAATGTCATCCGCATCACTTTTTTTAACATCACCTCTAAATGCAAATTTTGAAAGGCGTGGTCGTTCTACAACTTTAATGACGAGAAAAACGTCATTACCAATAACTTTTTCTTTGTAAATTTCAATGCTTTCAAACAAATATTGTTTCCATAATGTTTTAATGGCATCGGTAATTTTATCGCTTGGAATTGTAATTGGATCACCTTGATCAAGTTTAGATAACAAACGAATTACATTCTTATCTGAGTTTTCGGCGCCTTCTATTCTAATTCCGCCAATTATATATTTCTTAGGTGCTTTAACACTTTCAAGCTCTAAACTATCCGGATTTTGTGCCTTAGAATATAAGCATAGCAAAACAGAAACAAATATGAATACAATTTTTCTGCTCATTAATTTTTTGTCAATTGGTCACTTGTTAAACCAAATCTTCGTTCACGATTTTGATAAGATACAATTGCTTTATAAAATTCATTTTTCCTAAAATCGGGCCACAATACTTCTGTAAAATAAAACTCAGCATAGGCAAGCTGCCACAATAAAAAATTACTGATTCGATGTTCGCCGCTTGTTCTTATCATTAATTCCGGGTCAGGATAATTAACGGTACATAAATATTTTTCTATCATTTCTGCAGTAACCTCTTCCGGTTTTATTTTACCCAATTTTACTTGTTGAGTAATTTGTTTAACAGAATTAGTTATTTCCCATTTGCTTGAATAACTTAATGCCAGAATAAGCGTTACCCTAGAATTACCCGAGGTTATATTAATTGATTCTTGTAATTCATCTTGACACGATTTCGGTAAACTTGTAATATCACCAATCGCTTGAAGCTTAACTCCATTTTTGTTTAAGTTGGGCGTTTCCAAACTAATGGTTGACACAAGAAGTTCCATTAGGGCATCAACTTCATCTTTTGGTCGATTCCAATTTTCAGTACTAAATGCATAAAGTGTTAAGTACTTAACCCCAACTTCTGCGCAAGCCTCAACTATTTCACGGACCGAATTTACCCCTTCGTAATGACCAAACACTCTGTCTTCCCCTTGCTGCTTTGCCCAACGTCCATTTCCATCCATAATAATGGCAATATGTTGGGGAACATTCGTTTTATTAATTTGGCTTAAATAGTCCATTTTTATAGTCTCGCAAAGATAGTAAAATCAAGAAAGTGGGCAATTATAGCATTGGAATTAATGATTTTTAACAAGGTGCAAAAACTTGCATGCTACAATTCATAAATTTAAAAAGATTTTAATTGATCAAAATCCACCAAATTAAAAATTGAAAATCTGTGATCAATAACAGATATTTGTTTTCTATTAATGTCGTCGCCAAAAGAAATATCTGCAATTGAATATACATACAATTTGCCGGAAACTAAAATTGCTCATTTTCCTGTAACACCAAAACATGATAGTAAATTATTGATTTACAAAAACGGAATAATTGAAGAAACAATTTTCAAAGAACTAGATAAAAAATTAAATGAAGACAGTTTACTAATTTTAAATAATACAAAAGTTTTACAAGCGAGAATTGTTTTTGAAAAAGAAACCGGTGGAAAAATTGAAATTTTTTGTTTGCAGCCAGCACATGGAAATTTGTGGCACAAAATATTAAATCATAAAAAAAAGGTTGAATTAGAATGCTTGATTGGTGGTTTCAATAAATGGAAAAATGGAACATTAACAAAAGAAATTAAAATTAATTCAAAGACAATTGTTTTAAAAGCGACTTACTTAAATGAACTTCCAAGTGGAAAAATTGTTCAGTTAGATTGGAATGATGATGAAATAAGTTTAAATGAAATTCTTGAGTTTGCCGGAGAAACGCCATTACCACCATATATTCAAAGACAATCGGAAGTGGCAGATAAATTATTTTATCAAACTTATTATGCTTTACAAGAAGGTTCAGTTGCTGCACCAACAGCGGGATTGCATTTTACAAAAGAAGTATTTGAAGGCCTAGAGAAAAAGAAAATAAAAAAATTATTTGTGACACTCCACGTTGGCGCAGGAACATTTAAACCAATAAAAAGTGATTTATTAGCGGAGCATGTGATGCATAAAGAATGGATGTGCGTTACCCAAAATCAATTAAAGGAATTACTACAAACAAAAACAAATAAAATTGCTGTTGGCACAACCAGTTTACGGTTTCTAGAAAGTATATATTGGCTGGGTGTTCTGTTATTAGAGGATAAAACAATTGAACTTTCAGAATTAAAATTAAAGCAATGGGATGCATATTCAAAAAATAAAAACATAACGCAAACTGAAGCTTTAAATGCATTGTTAAAAAAAATGGAAAATGAAAATGCAGAAGAGTTTTACACCCAGACTCAAATATTAATTGCACCCGGTTATACGTTTAAAATGACAGATGCGCTCATCACCAATTTTCATCAACCTAATTCAACCCTTCTATTAATAATAGCAGCGGCTGCTGGCGAAGATTGGAAAAAAATATATGATTATGCTTTGTTGAATAATTTTAGATTCCTAAGCTACGGTGATAGTAGTTTAATTTGGATAAATAAAAAGAATTAATAGAGTTCCTTTTTATTCTCTATCTTGAAAGTCTATCATAAACTTGAACATATTTTTGGATAGCAGTTTTGACATCAAAATGATCTAAAGCAATTTTTCGATAATTGACTTCCTTTTTTAATTGACGTAAGAATTCATCGCAAGCCTTTTCATACGATTCTTTTGTGAAAGAATTAATCAAAATACCGCCCTCATTTTGCTTAAAATAAATGTCGTTATCGCCGATGCCAGAATTGGTGATGATGGGTAAATTCATTGACCAACATTCTGCCATTTTTGTTGGTGAAGACGCAATTTTTGAATACGCGGGTTTAATAAAAAAGAGAGACGCTTTTGCCAGTGCCAAATAATTTGGAACATCCAAATAAGACGCACTTTGAAATTGAATGATTGATCTTTCTTCTGATGTATAATTTTGTAGGGTTAAATTCAGTTCTTTAATGTCTCTTGTAAGAATTAGTAATTTAATATTTGGTATTTTTTGTTTCCACACTAAAATACAATCAATCATTTCTTTTGTATAATACCAAGTTCCTATTGAACCTGTATAAATTATTAGAAAATCATTTTCAGAAATTGTCGGTAATAGATTTTGAATTTGTTCTTTGTTAAAATAATCAGTGTTTGTACAACATGGAATAACAATTGTTTTTGATGAGATCAATTTCTCAGTGAAACGTGAAGAGAGATCTTTATAGGCCGCATATGTTAAAGAAACAATTGCATCTGATTTTTGAATATATTGTTTTTCTTTGCTTTTGAAATAGTGATAAAAAACATTATGTAATATATTTGATCGTCTCCAAATATTTCCGTCCATGCGTTCATCAGCCCAATATCCTCTCATGTCGAATACAAAAGGAATATTATATTTTTCTTTAAATCTTAAACCAATAAGTGAAGCTAAATAGCTACGACAATGAATCAAAGAGATTTTTTTGAGTTGAACTATTTTTTTAGCCATTCTAGCTAATTTCTGAATATACAAAAATCGGGTTAAAAAATTACCCTCTTTATCGTAAGGAATGTAAATCCAATTTATAGAAAACTGTGAAAGTAATTTTTCTATGTTTTCTTTTTCAATGCGGAGAGCATCAGTTTTTTCGCATGAGAGAATAGTTATATGATATTCACCCTGCTTGGCGATACCAATCAGATAAGGCAAAATTTGCGACTGGCCAAGCGGATCGCTCAATCCATCAAAAGTTATATATAAGGTGTTTTTGTTCAATGAAATTAATTATTTAGCTTTATAGAACTGCTATGGATATATTTGATTTATTACTTTCTCCATTTTATTTAATCGTTGCTTTTTTTCTTGCCTATAAATATAAAGCAAAACATGAATATAAAAGTGGGGCTTATAAATACTTTTTACCAGGCCTAACAGCAAAAATTATTGGTGCTATAAGTTTGGGTCTCGTATACACTTATTATTATCCAAGCGGCGATACCATTAATTATTTTAATACAGCGAAAGCCTTCATAGATGTTTTTATGAATAAGCCGGGAGATTTTTTTTACCTTTATTTTGGTAGTCCATCTTTTTCAGAATATTACTTGTTTAGAACGGGGGAAGATTTTGTGTATTGGGTAAATGATCCTTACGCTTATTTCGTAGCTAAATGTTTTTTTCCTTTTGTTTTATTAGGTTGTAAAAGCTACATGGCATCTTCAATAATTCTTGCTTCATTATGTTACTTAAGTGTTTGGAAACTTTATGAAGTTTTTATAAATGAATTTCCAGGACTTGTAAAAGAATTTGCTTATTCTATTTTATTTATTCCATCAGTTGTTTTTTGGGGGGGTGGATTAATGAAAGATAGCATTACTTTTTCTTCTGTATGTTTATACGTGTATGGGTTTTATTGGTTCTTGATCCAAAAAAGGTATAAATATTCATTTGTTATTTCCATATTAGTTGCTTCCTTTTTATTATTATCAATAAAACCTTACGTTTTTTTTGCATTACTTCCCGGTTCAGTAGTTTGGTTTGTAGCAACTAAAGTAGAAAAAATAAAAAATGGTTTTGTGAAAATTATGATAGCGCCAACTATTATTGCTTTTGGTGGATTATTGACTTTTTATTTAATAAATACACTTGGTGATAAATTAGGTAAATATTCAATAGATAAAATTTTTGCTACCGCTCATGGTGCACAAAATGACCTAAAACAAAGTTATTATCAGGGTAATACTTTTGATATTGGCGATTACGAACCCAATTTTTTAGGAATACTTTCTGTTTCGCATAAGGCTATTTTTGCATCTTTATTCAGGCCAACTATTTTTGACATCAGAAATATTATTATGTTTTTTTCAGCTCTTGAAAACACTTTTTTGCTCTTATTTTGTATTTATTTGTTTGTGAAATTAAAGGTTTATAAATTTTTTGTTATCATCCGATCTAATTCACTCGCTCTTTTTTCTATGATATTTGCTTTGTTTTTTGCTTTATCAGTTGGCGTATCTATTTCTAATTTTGGAACTTTAGTACGGTTAAAGATACCGTGTATACCATTTTTTGTTTCAAGCTTGGTAATTGTAAATTATTTAATTACTAATCCTACAAAATTAAAAAATGATGGGTCTTAAAATTAATTCATCCACTTTTTATACCACATTTGAAAAACAAGAATTCTCCATATTTTTTGTTCTAATCCTTTGTTTCCATTTTTAAAACTGGAATATAATGATTTTATATATTGCGGATTGAAGATCAACTGAGACTTCATATTATTTTCATTAAAATAATATTCAATTAAATTTAGAATCTCATTCCGAAGCCAACTATCTAGTGGAATAGAAAAACCCATCTTTGGCCTATCCAAAAGTTTTTTTGGTACATATTGATGGGTTATTTCTTTAAGAATATACTTTTTGACTCCGCTGTGATATTTGAATTCATCTGGCAATTGAGAAACAAATTCGATGATGCGATGATCAAGATATGGTTCACGAGATTCAAGACTTTGAGACATGGAACACCTGTCAACTTTTTGTAAAATATCATCCGACAAATATGTCTTATAATCCATCAACATCATAAATGATAGGGGCGAAAGTGATTCAAGATTTGAATCTTTCTGATCATATTCCATTTGTAATGGCTCACATTTATTAACTAATAAATTATTCAATTCCTGATTTGTAAAAAGGATATTTAGGTTTCGCGTTATATTATTAGTTGAAGGATCATTTAATAAATCTTTTATTTTATCGCGTTTATTTTGATGTTTGTCTCCTTTATTATTCTTTACAACTAAGGAAGCTAATTTTCTTAAAGCTTCAGGTGTTTTTTGCAATAAAGCGCCATAATTCATTAAATAATCATACCTATTATATCCGGCAAATAATTCATCACCACCATCTGCGCTTAACGCAACTTTTACTTTTTGCTTTGCATATTTACTTACCAATAAAGTTGGAATAGAACTACTATCAGCAAATGGTTCATCAAAATAATTAGGTAGTTCTTTTATTATTTCTAATGCTTCTTTTTGAGAACAAGTGTATTCAAAATGTTCTGTTCCTAAGTGTTTAGCAATTTCCTTTGCATAAGGCGCTTCATTTAATTTAAGATCATTAAAGCCTATTGTGAACGTATTTAATGGCTTACTTCTACTTTTTTGCAAAACCGCAGTCAAGCAAGCACTATCGTAGCCGCCACTCAAAAAAACACCTATTGGTACATCTGAAACCATGCGATACTCAAATGCAGAATGCAATATTTTCTCAGTTTCACTTTTTGCTTCTTCATATGAGATCTTCAATTTTGGTTTTTTATATGAGTCAGCAACATCCCAATATTTTTTAGTAATTACTTCGCAGGCATCAATTTTAAAAATCAAATAATGCCCCGGTTTAAGTTTAAAACAATTTTTGAAAATAGAGTACGGTGCTGGTACAAAACCAAGTTGTATATATGATACAATTGCTTTTTGATCAATTTCCTTTTTAAAATCCGGATGACAATTGAAGGCCTTTAATTCAGAACCAAACAAAAACAATCCATCCTTCCAATAGTAATAAAATGGTTTTACTCCGGCTCTATCACGAATACAAATTAATTCATTTTTAGTTTCATCATATATAACAATAGCGAACATACCAATCAATTTTTCGATACACTTTAATCCCCATTGTTTGTATGCTATTAATATAACTTCGGTGTCTGACAAACTTCTAAAATTATGCCCTAAGCCTCTCAACTCTTCTTTTAATTCATTGAAATTATAGATTTCACCATTATATGTTATCCATAGATCTTCATACTGCATGGGTTGTTTACCCGCATCCGTTAAATCTATTATTGATAATCGTGTGTGGGATAAACCAATTTGCATTTTTGGCTTTGAGAAAAGTTTATACCCATGATCATCAGGACCTCTGTGATGAAGGCTATTTGCCATCACCCTCAGTAAATCAACAGAAGAATTTTTATTAAAATCAATAAAACCCGAAATGCCACACATGATTTTTTTTACAAATTAACACGCTTTAATTTACGTTTTTTATATAGTGAACTTATAGTTAATACTAAGAACAACCAAGGCAATAAAACTGTTATAAAGTGAGTTATATGATGAAACACTAACATTTTTTTTGCCGGAAATTTATCAGTTTCACCATAATTAACTGTACTCATTAACTTATTGAACATTCCAATTGACATTCTATACTTATAACCGCAATAAAGCGAATCTTTATTATGAATATAATAGTCCATACTTCTATGAGGTTCCGTAACACCAACCCAATTTGGTTCTAAAGAAACATCATACAAATGCCAACCTTTATTATACTGAACTTCTGACAAGAAATGCCCAGGCCCTTCCTTAAAACCTAGACCAACACTTCTTGCCATTATCCCTCTTTTTTTTAACACCTCTAAAAACACAATTGTTTGTTGACTGCATAAACCCTCATTATATTTTAAAATATCATTGGGATCAACTATAGCTGAAAAATGAGGCCAAATTAATTTTCCAGACAAATATGCTATCCAATTATCCGATATTGAATAATTCGTTAATCCATGTTTGAATCTTAATTTTATGATTCTACTTAATTCCTCAGTAAACATAAGTGTATCTAATTTTGAAGAATTTAAGTTAGTCCCACAAATACTATCTACATATTTAATAATGTCATTAACTGATCTTAACGACGTCCACTTTTCTTCAAATAACTCTTTCTCGTTGAATTTAAAATGATTATTAGTTGTCAGTTTTAAAAAGAAAGGGACTGTACTCAGAATAAAAAAAATAAGATATATTACTACCCGATTATACTTCAAAAGCATTAATAAAAAACCACGATTCATTTTTTGATATATTGTACATGTTCAAATAAATAATAACGACTAATGTACTATTTTTTTACCTTATTAAAACGTTAATCTCTAAACTATTTTAGTTTAACTAAATGCATTATAATAGCTATAAAACGTTTTGTAAATATTTCGAAATAATTAACTTTAATTGAGCTCACCAAATAATAAAATGCTTTCTTTCTATAATCACAAAGAACAGCATGTAATGACATATACGATAACATATGAGCCTTAATTTTCACCAAAGACTTTGGATAAACTTTCATAAAAATCTGATCTCTACTTAAACTATTAATTAATTCATTTGTACGAGTCAAAAGTTTTTTTTCGTTAAATGACATAACACTTCTTCCTTGATGATTTACAATATAACTCGTTATAGTTGGAAGCATATAAATTTTGTATCTAGCTGATAAACGAAGCCAAAGATCCCAATCCTCGGAAACAGAAAGATTTCGCGATTCATTAAATGGAAACTGCAATGCAATATCTTTCTTAATAAAAACACCATTACAACTTAGAATATTTCCAGAAATCAATTTCTTATTTGCAACCGAAATTTCTTTGTTATTATTTTTATTTATTTCTCCGTTCGAATTTAAAAAAGCATAATTTAAATGAAATATTTCCGGATAATTTTTAGTCAAAATAGCTTGGTCAGCAATGGATAAATGATTTTTTAATGCTATGTCATCCGAATCAAAAAAGTTAAGGTAATCACCTTTTGCCAGTTTTGAACCGTAGTTTCGTGCAAAACCACGCTCACTATTTTTAATTTGATAGTAGCTTATTTTATTAGAACTAATTTGGTCTATCACATCTTTTGTGTTGTCGGTGCTTCCATCATCCACAACAATAATTTCAAAATTTTGATTCTCTTGATTAAGTAATGATTCTATCGTTTTCCGAATCAAATTTGCGCGGTTATAAGTAGGAACTATAATGGAAAAAAACATACCTGATTATTGATTTAAAACATTGTAATCAGTAATAACTTTATCAATTGAAAATTTATTCATAACACTTTCATATAAATTCATTCCTAATTTCTGTTTATCAATTTTCTGATTATAAAGATTAACCAAATGTTCCTCTAAATCACTTGCAGGATCTAATCTGTCCATAAATAAACCAGAAACCCCATCTGTAATATAATCATCAAAATCGCCCACGTTTTTACAAATCAAAACACATTTCTTTACTAATCCGGCTTCCTTTATAACACTATTACTCGCCTCAGCTTCCGATAATAAAGGAATAGCATCCGCTGAATAAAGATAATCTATTACATTTGACTTGTTACCCACTAGAAAAATATTATTATCCAATTTACTTACTTTAACGTAATTCTGCAAGTCATTAAACAAAGGACCTTCACTAATTACTATTAATTTTATATCCAATTTTCTTTTAATTACTAGCTCTTTTAATACATCAAAAAGGATTTCATATCGTTTACCAGAAACCAATCTGGCAACTTTTACTAAAAGTAATTTGCATGGAAATGTATTTCTTATTTTTTCTCCTTCATCCTTATTTGGCAAAGGGTATTTTAAAAAATTGTAACCGTAATGAATCAATTTTATTTTATTTTTATTTACACCTTCCACTTCATTTACTTGCCGATAAACAGCCAAAGAAGGAACAATAATTAATTTACTAAATTTATTTATTATTTTGTCGAATAAAGATTGATTGAAATTCTTCTCCGCTCCATTTACACTTGAATGATGGCGACATATATAAAATTTAGATTTACAAAAAAACTGTGCAAACACTGAAACTATGTTAGCTTGTTGAAGATGAGAATAAACAATATCTATTTCATTTAATTTACAATATTTAATTAAATATAAAAGATGGTTCATATAATAAAAAATAGAATTGCTTTTCTCAACTACATGTGTATGTGTCGGGATATTATTTTTCTCTAACTCTTCGTGTAATTCTTCTTTTCCGGATTGTGTTAATAAAGTAACGCAGTGGCCTTGATTACGAAATGCAATAATTACAGACTCAATTGAAATGGTTCGCTTGTTTGACGTGTAATAAAATAAAATATTCATTTTTAAACTAAACTATTGGCATTAATTGCACATCGAATAAATTAGTATTCTGTATAAAGTCTTTTTCATCCATTTCATTGAACTTATAAATTACTTTATAATTATTACTTTTTATGAATGCATATATTTCTTTTAGGGAAGAATTAAAGCCCGTTAACGCATTTGGATGTAAAGCCAAGTTAATAATCGGTTTAAGAGAAACCATGGTGTTTTTAGCACCTAAAAGAACATAATACTCAGCTCCTTCAGCATCAATTTTAATAAAATCAACTTTAGTTAAAGAATTCTCATTAACCACTTCATCAACTGATGTTACATTAATTTCAATAGCTGAACTAGTGCTATTTCGAATAACATTAGACAAAGTATTTGAGGCATCGATATCAATATTTGAAATATTAAAAATAGCTTTGCCTTTTTTATCTGATAGTGCCTCCTGAAATGGAATAACATTATTTTCCATTTTATTTATTCTAATTGTCTCCGATAAAACATTAAACGTTTTTGGTGTAGGTTCAAAAGTGTAAACTTTTCCAGTTGGCCCAACTAAATCTGCAAACAATTTCGTCATCAAACCAATTTGAGCGCCAATGTCAATTACTACATTATCCGTTTTTATTTTTTTCCTAAAAAAAGTAATATTATCTAATTCGTAATCTTTTTCATAATAACGATAATAGCGAAACGGCAGTTTAATTACCACACCAGATACATTTGTAGTAATGCCATCTTTAAAAATTAATTCGAAAAAACGATATATTATGTTTTTCATTAAAATAGTTTTACCCTCTAATAATTAAATTAACCTTTACCAATTCCCATTATCAATTTTATTTTATTAAAGAATTTAATTCTTACCGATTTAAGCTTTGGAATAGATAATTGTTGCTTGAGTATAAACTCATAGTGGGTTAATATATTAGTAACAATTACCTTTCTCTCCTCAGGCCTTAATTTTTCAGTAGCAGAAAATTCTGCAATTAATTCCTTAATAACGATTTGTCTGTCTCTAAATAAATTCAAATTACGCTGAAATGTATCGGCACTTGAAACATGATTATAAATAAAGTATGTTTCAGGTACGAACCGTACTTTGTGATTTAATAATAAGTTTGGAATGTAAAGCAAATCGGGACATACTACAACATCGTTAATTATAAAATCCTTTTCTTTATTAAACGCGCTCATATTATACAAACCATAAAATTCTAAGCAAGAATAAGATGTTGTGAATGCCTTTAAATAGTCGAATTTTGAAGAGCAGCTCGTATACACATTTTTTAAGCCTGATGTTCTACTTCCATCCTTATTCAAATAATAGCATTCTGGAAATACAAAATCCGAATTGTGCAAAATCAAACTATCAAATAATTTCTTTATAAAATCATTGTCTTCAATAAGATCGTCATCTGCCATCCACATAAAAAAACTACCAGTTGATTTGTTCAACACAAAATGAAAATTATTAACCAACCCAATATTTTTTTCCTGAAAACATGAAACAATTCTAGGGTCTTTTTTGCAAAATTCATCAATAATTTTTTTCACATTTTTGTCAGGAGAGCAATTATCAGATACAATTATTTCTAAATTCAAATAAGTCTGTTTTAACAGTGCATCTAACTTTTTTTTAAGAGAATGTGGTCTGTTATAGGTGGGGATTCCGACACTAATTTTTTTAGAAAATTGAGATTCCATTTAATTATACAAACTTAATATACACTTTTAGATCAGGCTTTAAGCCAAATCAATCGTTTCTAAATTTACTAATATATTTCCAACACTACACGTCATGTTAATTTGATTTTAATAAATCTATAAAACAACATCCTAAATTCCGGGATAATAAAGACGTAAAGTGTCATCACGATAAAAACCAATGCTGTTAAACTAAAAATATCTAATGTCAAATTAAATCTTAGTTGAATGAGTTTAGCCCCCGTTATTAATATCGCCGAAACAAAAAATGGAAGAGCAATATCATTCTTGTACCAACGTAATAATTCTCCTTTTAAAAAGAAATTATGAAATATTGGAATACTAATTAAAACGTAACCAACATTAACAAAAAGCCACACGAAACTTGCACCTTTAATTCCATAATTACGAGTTAAATAATATAATAAAGGTGTTATAATTGCAACTACTATCAAGTTTTGATAAATTGTAAAACGAGTATTTCCTTTTGCCAACAAAAATAAATAGGGAGCCCACATCATGCAATTACAAATTGTACCAATAACGCAAATTTGAGCTATTGGAGCTGTATTGGCCGTTAGTATTGGATTATGTGACCAAGCCAAAATAATTTCATTGGCAAACAAAACAAGAATACCACCTATCGGGAAAATTATAATGGCAATCCATTTTGCAGTTTTGTGATATAGTTGAGAGAGTGCTTGTACGTTATTGGTTGCAAAATAAGTTGAAAATTTTGGGAAGATCACGGGTTGAATTGGAGAAATAATTTGGTTTAATGAACCTGCAATTAGAAAAGCAAGATTATAGTAGCCAACAAACTCAAGCATAACCATTTTACTTACAATCAATTTATCAATCTGCATAATGAAAAAAGTAATAATAGAAATTCCTGTAATACCAGCGGCAAATCGCCAGATTTTTTTAATCTGCACAATAGAAAAACTCGCTTTAATATTAGATGAAGGAAAACCCTTCCATGCAAAATACCTAAGTAAAAAAATAAATAAAATGGTAATGATAGCTTGCCAAATAAAATACACTTCGATGGATGCTTCAAAAAAACTCAAAACAAAAATAACACCAACTGCTTTTAAAACTGAAAAGACCATTGTTATAACTGCATTTGGAATTTGCTTTTCCAGACCAATCATTATTCCGTTATAAATACTCATCGGAAATTGAAAAATAAAAATGAGACCCATCAATAAAACGGCTTGGCGAATACTTGCATTAGATAATTTATCTGCTTTTACCCAATGCTCGGCAATAAATGGTGATAAAAAAATGATCAAAATCCCCAATATAATTGCAATGATCCAATAAATTATTTCAACCGAAAAAACTAAATCATGCGTTTCTTTCCATTCGTCTTTCTGCGCACGTTGAATAGAAACTTGTCGACTAATTGCCGTGCTTAAACCCAAATCTAAAAATGACAAAGTACCGACAAGCGTTGAGTAAAATGCAACCATACCATAACTTTCGATCCCAATTAATTTAACATATAGTGGCACAAAAATAATTCCCACCAGTGCGCTAACTAATCTACTGATAAGTGTAACAGCAAATTTAGAAAAAGAAGAATTAAGATTTAGAAGCATTATTATATGTTGATCTTTTATAAGGGTGATTAAAAATAAATTATTCTAATCTATTTCACCATACAAATCAAAATCTGTTGCATCTGTAATTTTTACCTGAGC
>JABDBZ010000006.1 GCA_013288385.1 Bacteroidota bacterium | reverse complement strand
CATTAACTGTTGAGTAAGGATTATTTTCGCTATATCTTGCTTGATTTTGCATACACATTTGTATTTGCATAAAACGTGCGCTATCTTTTGTATCAAGATAAAACTTTAAACCATTTTTCATTTTATCTCCAAACTGGCCAAAGGTTGAAGAATTTGTAAGAAGGAATAGGACAAGTAAAATTTTAGAGATTGATCTTTTTAAGTTGCTTGCGTTTAATTTTGTGTTAATTTTTAGCATATACATTTAAGTTTATGCAAACTAAAGGTTACTAAATAAATGTAATATTATCTATATGTTAAGTAATTGTTAAGTGTTTTTTGAAATCGTTAATTTAAATAAAGAGGCATAATTGACTGAAAATGAGAAATGAGTACGATGAAATTGAAATATTTAAATAAAGACCAATTCGAAAATAAAAAAAATATCTATGAGGTTTAGGTTCTGGTTTTAAAGAAAAAACCTTTTATCAACATGTAAGATTTTGACCAAAGATGTAAATTTTTTCTCAAAATTAAATTGTATTCTTAATTAGAAATTAAAGTGGGTTTTGGTTTAAACCTGAAATCATCAAATTAAAGTTATGAAAACTAAAAAAGCAATTTCAGTTATATTGTCTTTATTTATTGTCTCTTTAATTGAAGCACAGACGATTCCATCTTTTAGCTGTGATCAATCAACTGTCAGTCCCACTTATACTTTTACTGGTAATATGACTTACACACTTCCAGCTGCTACCACAATGGAACAGATGGTTTTCCTTAGCTGCCCTAATACAAATGTATATGATACTTTATTTGGAGCTGGTAGACATGCAATTGTAAACTCTAATTGTAGGTTTACAAGTAATTTTGGCAATAGTTTAACTTTATATATGTGTTTCGTAAAAAACACAGGTACATTAACAATACTACCACATGCAACAGGGGCATTTCATGTGTTTTATGAACCAAATGCTGTGGTTGTAAATCAATCAAGTTTTAGTGTTGATATGAATCCATGTTCAAACATTTTAATTCCGTTATATAATTGTAATGATGCAGGTATTAATGTGAATGAATTAAATTCTCAAAGCTTTTCTGTTTATCCAAATCCCACGAATGACAAAATATTTATAAGTTCTAAAGATTTTCCTTATAATAAACAAATCGAAATCCAAATTAATGATTTAACAGGGAGACTTCTTTTAAAACAAGAAATAGAAAAATCTGATCAAAATATTAATATTACTCAAATTGAAAAAGGGATTTATTTTTTACGATTGTTTCAAAACAAACAATTAATTACAACATATAAAATTGTAAAAGAATGAAACGCATTCTATTTATATTATTATTCTGTTTGTCTTTTTCCGCCTTTTCTCAAATGTGGTTTTACCCAAGTTCTGAATGGTATTATTCGAGGAGTTGGCCCGGGGCTAATGGTTATTTAAAAATAAACTATACAGGCACAGTTTCAATTAATAATTATACTCTTCAACAATTACAATGCTATAATAGAGTTTATTATGGATTGTTTAATAGCATTGGTACAAGTACAACTACATATTATACATATGAAAGTGATAGTGTTGTTTATTTATATCATTCTATGAATAATAATTTTGATACATTGTATAATTATAAAGCGAAAATTGGTGATAGTTGGCTTATACCTAGAAATACAGGTAGTTGCCCAAGATATACGGTTCATGTAACTGATACAGGTCATCACCTAATTCAAGGTCAAAATTTGAAATGGTTAAAAATTGACAATTTTGATACTTTATATGAAAGAATAGGAATGATGTATATTTTTGCAATGGATGATTACAATGAATGTAATAATATAGATTATGTGATTGGAGGACCTTTACGTTGTTATAGTGATCATCAAATAAGTAATTATAAAAAATATTCAAATAGTTGTGATTATATTAATGCCCCCATTGGTACAGGTTTAATAGAATTACAAGATCCAAATAATATCAAAATTTATCCAAATCCTGTTTTCGAAACTTTATTTATTGAAACAGAAAATAATGAACTAGATGAATTGCAAATTGCGAATATGAAAGGGCAAGTTTTGATGAAGCATTTCATGTCGGACAAAAACTCTATAAATGTAAGTTCTCTGGCGAATGGTATTTATCTTATAAATCTGTTTAGTAAAAGGAAACTCGTTTCCACCAGAAAAATTGTGGTGATTAAGTAAGAGAACTAAAATGCAATTTCTAAAAAATTGCCCTAAACAATAAAAACAATCCACCCGATAAAATAATGGAAACTGGAACAGTAAGAACCCAGGCAAGAGCAATATTTTGAATTGTTTTCTTTTGAAGATTTTTTAATCCTTTTTTTGCGACCATCGACCCTGCAATACCCGATGATAACATATGTGTTGTAGAGACAGGTAAACCATAAGTAGAAGCTAAACCAATACCAACAGAAGCAACAATTTCGGCGCTTGCACCTTGCGCATAACTCATGTGCTGTTTACCAATTTTTTCGCCAACCGTTTTTACAATTCGTTTCCAGCCAATCATAGTGCCTAATCCCAAAGAAATAGAGATCATGATGATTACCCATGAAGGTGCAAATTCGATTAATTTTTTCGCGCTTTTTAATTCTGTTTTTAAATGTGATTTATCTTTGATTGAAATAGAAAAATTTGGACTCTTTAAAAGTTTTTCGGTACCCTTCGTAATTTTTACAACATCTTTTCTTAATTCAAATCGTTGAGCCAATTCAACATCACCCGAAAATTCTTTACCATTAATTGTTTCATGATAATGCTTTGTATGGAATTTAATATTTGCAAACTGTTCTAATTCATCTTTTCCAAACTGCGTTGAGTCGGAAGTGGAAACAATTTTTTCGATCGCATCCAAATTAGTATGAATACTCTGTAAATTTACTTTACTGTCTAAAGAAAACTGAGCAGGTAAAATGGAAATCAAAATCAACATAATTAATCCAACTCCTTTTTGCCCGTCGTTTTGCCCGTGAAAAAAACTCACCATTCCACAGGTTAACCACAATAACATTCGGATCCAGATTGGCGGTCTTTTACCGGGAATAGGTTCTTTATAAATAATTTCATTTTTAATAAGTCGTTTAAAAATAAACATCACTATTATTGCCAAAGAAAAACCAATCAAAGGTGAAATTAAAAGTGCTAAACCTGTTTCTTTTGCTTTGTCCCAATTAACAACCGAAACACCAATATTGCCGGGCAAAAAATAATATGCTAAACCAATACCTAATATTGAACCAATAAGTGTATGTGAGCTGGATGCCGGAATGCCAAAATACCAGGTACCAAAGTTCCAGATAATGGCACTTATTAAGAGTGCAAGCACCAGGGCAATACCATGGTAAGCATTGCCATCAAGCAAAGCATCCATAGGTAGTAAATTTACAATAGCCATTGCAACTGTAATACCTCCAAATAAAACACCGGAAAAATTCAAGAGACCACTATACACAACAGCCATGGTTGGTTTTAGTGAATTAGTATAAATTACAGTCGCTACTGCATTAGCTGTATCGTGAAAACCGTTAATGAATTCAAAAAAACATGCGAGAAATAGACAAACAATTAAGAAAACGGCCAAGCCGGTAGTTAATCCGAACATATAATATTTTTTGCAATGTTAATTTATAAATCCATTCACGATGTTAGGTTAGTGTTAGCTTAGTGTTAGGTTAGTTTTTGAAAATAAAGATTATGAATTCTTAAGTGGAATCTTATCGAAGAATTTAAAGTATTAGACCTTATTTTCTTTTTTAAAGAAGTGAAAACATAACCCTTAATCACTCATTACCTCATAAAGTGTTGAAGGATTGTTAAGTATTGGTTAAGAGTGACAAGCCATTATTTAAGTAAATTGCACTATTAAAATATATATGAGCAAGAAAATTATAAAAGTTGGAAATATTGAATGTGGTTCTAAAGATCTCTTCTTAATATCTGGTCCTTGTGTGATTGAAGATGAGATGATCATGATGAAAACTGCCGAAAAATTAAAAGGAATAGGGGAGCGTTTAAAAATTAAGATCATTTACAAATCATCTTTCACTAAAGATAATCGAAGCAGTTTAAAATATTACGATGGTCCGGGTTTAGCCAAGGGCGTTCAAATGTTGGCAAAAGTAAAAGAGCAATTTGGGTTTCCTGTATTAACAGATATTCATTCTCACGATCAGGCTGCACCTGCAGGAGAAGTATGTGATATATTACAAATACCTGCTTATTTGTGTATGCAAAGTTCTTTATTAGTTGCTGCTGCAAAAACGGGTAAGGTTGTAAATATTAAGCATGGTCAGTTTTTGGCACCGGATAATATGAAGCACCCATTACAAAAATGCATTGATGCAGGAAATGATCAGGTTATTTTAACGGAGCGTGGTTATACATTTGGTTACAATGATTTAATTGTTGATCCAAGAAGTTTTTATCACATGAATCAATTGGGATATCCTGTAGTACATGATATTACGCATTGTGTTCGTAAATATGGGATACCAAGCAGCGACGCAAAAGGTGGAGCACGTGAATTTTTACCTGTGTTATCAAGGGCTGGCGTTGCAAGTGGAGTAGATGGTGTATTTATTGAGACACATCCTAATCCTGAAAAAGCTTTATGTGATGCGGCTTCACAAATGTGTGTGGATGATCTGGAAGAATTTATGAAACCGTTATTAGAAATTCATGCAGTTGTAAATAAATTCATTTAAATGATATGAAAAAGATAGTCTTATTTTTTATTGCAGGTTTTTGTTGCATGAGTTTATCTGCACAAAGTTTATATATTCATGGAAGCAAAAAAGGTGAAATTGAAAATGATGGCGATGTTTATGTAGGCGGTTCTAAAAAAGGGAACATTGAAAACGATGGAGATGTGTATGTAGCCGGTTCAAAAAAAGGACAAATTGAAAGTGATGGCGATATTTATTTTAACGGAAGTAAAGTTGATCAAGTTGAGAAAGACGGAGATGTTTATAAAAATGGAAGCAAGATTGGCCAAATAGAAGACGATGGCGACATTTATAAAAATGGAAGTAAAATAGGCGAGTGCAAAGGTGTAAGAAAAGAATGGGTTGCAGCAGTTGTTTTCTTCTTTTTTATTGAAGATTTGGCGTATTAGCCTTTAAAAATATACATTAAGAATATAATTAATAGTCCCAAAGGTATTCCCATTATTGTTGAAGGTGCTGAATCATACTCGCCATCATAATTTCGCAATAATAATTGATTATGAATAACCTGAATTACAATAAAAGCAGCCGTATATAAAGTAAAAACTATCCAGTTTGTTGGGTCTTTGATCCATAGCACATCGTGGTAATCTCCATTTACGTAAAATAAAATAAGAGTTAACACAAGCGAATTAAGTATCATAAAAATGATATTTAGTCTTGCATTATGCGTTTTATTTTTTGAAATAATCATGTTGTTTAATATTTAGTATTGTGATTTTTAAAATAAACTATCATAGTACAAAGTTCAACTATGAATGCTATTTACGTGGGAAGAAATTGTTATTTTATTATTAAAATTCAGGATTGAAAATTAATTGTTCAATACAAATCTATTTTTCAGATTGAAACAAAATAAATTAGACCAAAAAAATATTCTACTTGTCGAATTGTATTTTGTATCCGTCTTCGGTAAATAAATTTTTTTGTTTTAACCAAATCCTTTAGTGGCCTGAGTTCCAAAGGTATTTTTAGATGAAAGACTATTTAATCTAAGCGTTAGTAATGATTAGATTTTCTTAATGTTAAAAAGGTTTTAGTTTAAGTTTGGCTTAATACTCTATCAAGACCTTTGACATAATTATTTAAAGACCAAATTATGTTTCAAACTGTTCGATTTAAATTACTGGTAATGTTACTTTCATTTGTTTTTATTACCATTCTTGCTCTCATCTTATCCTTTAACTACACAACAGCCAGCAAGGAAGAACTATCTCAATTAAAACAAAACATGAATAGAACAAATGTTCTTTTGTTTGAAGATGTAAATGTGATCCATGATTTTTTTGCTTATGAAACAATTAATTCATCTTTTTTTGAAACAGGAAAAAGTAAATTTCTGGAAAAACATTATAATCTATGTAAAAAAATTGAATTGTCACTTGATGAAATTGATTCTGATCAAAAGAGTTTTGGATATGAACTCAGTGAAAATGTAAATCAAATTAAAGAAAAATTTAAAATATATAAAGGCCTCACAAATAATATAATAAAAGAAATTATGATCATGGGCTTCAAAGACTATGGTATTGAAGGAAGGATGAGGAATTATGCTCACTTGCTCGAAGGATACAATAAAGAAGTAGGCCTGATAAATGTGTTAGGATTGAGAAGGCACGAAAAAGATTTTATTATCAGACAAGATGATCAATACATCAAAAAATTTGACGAATTATTTGTTCAAATTAAGAGTGATTTAAATAGGAATAAATTAATTCAAAGTGAAAAGAAAAAGAGAATCGTGTATATTCTTAATAATTATTCATATGAATTTAAGAGACTAACCCAGTATGAAAAATTAATAGGATTAAAAAATCAGAAAGGATTAAAAGGGGAAATTGATAAAGTAACTGCTCTGCTTGATATAAAATTTGCAGGAATGATTGAACTGGCAACTACAAAAGAAAAAAATAAATTAATGCAAATAAATTTACTTTTTATCGGAATGGGTTTTGTCTTAATTCTAATATGTATAGTTGCTGCTTTATTTATATCCAGTAAGGCATCTAAATCAATTATAGAATTAAAAAATAGTATTTCGCAATTTATTAAAAGTGATTTCACGAAAAGAAATATATTTTCAATGAAGGAAACACAATATGAAGTTGATGTACTGGCAAATAGTTTCAATATTATGGAACAGCAAATAGTAAATCAAATTGGTAAATTAAAAGAAACAAACGAGGAGCTTGAAATTCTATTATATCGATCTTCACATGATATAAAAGGCCCTCTTACCAGCATCAAAGGAATTTCGAATCTTGCAAATGGTATTGTTAAAGATCCACAAGCATTATTATATTTTTCAATGATAGATTCGTCGTTAGATAAGCTCAATAAAATTGTGGATGAACTGGGAGTTGTTAAGAATATAAAAAGCGACGAGATTGAGAAAGAGAATATAAAATTTGATGAGTTAATTCATTCTGTTTTCAAAGAATTCAGGTTTTTACCAAATTTTGAAAACACCATTTTTTCTGCTGAGATAAATTTGGATGGTGAATTTGTTTCTGATCCAAAACTTATTAGAACCATTTTTCAAAAGCTGATTGAAAATAGTATTATGTATTCAAAAACAGGAAAAGGGATGTCGTTTATCAGAGTCTCTATTAATAAACAAAGAAATGAAATGGTGAGAATTGTTGTGGCAGATAATGGAATAGGTATTAAAAAAGAATTCCTCTCAAAAATATTTGATATGTTTTTTGTTGGCACACATCTTTCTCATGGTGCAGGATTGGGTTTATATATTGTGCAAAATTCATTAAGGAAATTAAATGGTGCAATAAGTGTCGAAAGCGAAGAGAAGGTAGGAACCTCGTTTACAATTTTACTTCCAAATGTAAATATTAAGAAGAGTGTGGAGGAAAATATTCAACAAAATATAGAAATTGCAAAATTTGACACCAAGAATTTAGTGTTAAACTATATTTAAACAGAACTAAGCTCTTCTGATTATTTTAAACCAATCTGTTTGCTCGCCATTATCATCAAAGGTTTCTACGTAAGTAAAACCTGTTTTTTCTAAAACTTTTTTGGAGGTAAGATTGTTTTTGTCCGTCATGGCATAAATCTCTTTAAGATTTAGTTTTTCAAAGCCATAATTCAAACAAGCTTTTGCGGCTTCCGTTGCGAATCCTTGTCCCCAATATTTTTTGATAAACCTGTAACCTAATTCATAAAAGTTAGAATGATTATTAATGGAGTTCTTAAATAATTTTAATCCGGCCCAACCAATAAAAGTATTTGTGCTTTTTTCGATTACAGCTAAACGACCAACGCCATTATCGATATATTGTTGTCTGATAAATTTAATGATCTTCCGAATGTCTTCTATTTCTTCAACAGGACTATTTCCTAAATATTTATGGACTTCCGGATCAGAATCGAGTTCAAACATTGCTTCTTCATCAGTTGGTAGGAGTTCTCTTAAGATGAGACGTTCTGTTTCAAACATTTTATTCGTTTATCTGATTCCTGTTTTTTTAAGGTAGAAAATAATTATTTCTCCATCGGATAATCTTTTGCAACCCAGTCTTCTTTAATTCCCACAGGTAATTCAAGCACTTTCGCGTTTTTAAATCCTTCTTTAATTAAAGCATCGTATGCAGGTTTAATATTGGGGCAACTTGCATAAGAGCAACAACCGCAATATACTACAATCACTCTGTTCTTATTTTCTTGGGAAACAGTTTGTTTAATTCTTTCGATGCCTGTAACACTTGTAGCTCTGCCAACTTCTATCCCTGTTTTTATGAGTTCCATAGGACCAACGTTTAAAATCATTGGTACATCTTTGGCATGACTATTAATTTTATCGGCCAACTCTTTGGTAGGCATTAATTGCTCTTTTGTCCATAATGGTGCTTGAGCTAAGGAAAACAAAGTCCCTGCAATAACAAATAATAGAGTAATACTTTTTTTCATAAAAATAGTTTTCTCTAAGATATAAAAAAGGATTTTGAGTAAAATTTAAAAAATGCTAAAATATTAACTCTAAAATCCTTTTAAATTTATACCCGCACTATCAATCATTGTCACCCATTTTCCCATTTTTTTCTGAACGACTTTAAAGTGATGTTGATCTTCGGGAGTAATAAACGAAATGGCTTCGCCGGGA
Source organism: Bacteroidota bacterium (assembly GCA_013288385.1). GTDB lineage: Bacteria > Bacteroidota > Bacteroidia > B-17B0 > Aurantibacillaceae > Aurantibacillus. Next base: position 44,929 of record JABDBZ010000006.1, on the reverse strand, counting down.
GATTCAGCGCGGCCTGTTCTTCCAATGCGATGCACATAATCTTTTGGTGAACGCGGTAACTCGTAGTTGATCACATGAGGTAAAAATTTTATATCAATACCTCTGGAGATTAAATCGGTTGCAACTAATACACGGAGTTTACCTGTTTTAAATTTGCTGAGCAATTCAGTTCGCGCACCCTGACTTTTTTTGCTGTGAATAGAAGAAGCGTCAATACCATTTTTGCGAAGTTTATCGGCAACATTATCTGCTTTGTAAACAGATGATGTGAAAACCAAAACTTGTTTTAATGAATTGTGTTTAATTAAATAGCGTAAGAGTGGACCTTTTTTTTCTTCTGTTACAAAATAAGCTAATTGAGTAATGAGATCAATATTATCACTTTCAGATTCTATTTTAATAACCAAAGGATTGTTCAGTAAAATCTGGTTGATCGTATTGAGGTCGTCACTGAGCGTTGCTGAGAAAAGTAAATTCTGTCGTTTTTTTGGAAGAAATGCAAAAATGCGATTCATCTCTTCCTTAAAACCGAGATTCAACATTTTATCTGCCTCATCTAAAACTAAAGTATCAATATCAGATAAGTGCACAGCGTTTGATTCAACTAATTCTAACAGCCTTCCGGGAGTCGCAACTAATACATGCACACCTTGTAAAGCCATCATTTGTGGATTAATAGATACGCCTCCAAAAACTGCCAATGATTTTATAGGTTGCGGGAGTGATGAACCAAATAATTGAAAAACATCTTTTACTTGTACAGCCAATTCACGAGTTGGTACTAAAACTAAAACGTTTACATGTCTGTTTTTTGAAGCAGTATTACCTTGCAAATTCATTAAAATTGGTAATACATAACTTGCAGTTTTACCTGAACCGGTTTGTGCAATTCCTAAAACATCTTTTTTATTTAAGATTGCCGGGATGGCCTCTTGCTGAATAGGGTAGGGTTGTGTGTAGTTTTGTGTTTCTAATGCTTTTAATAAAGAAGGAGATAAACCTAGGGAAGAAAATGGCATGGTTATTTATTGTTTTATTGAGAGAGTGATTAATTTTTAAAGAAAAGATCAAATATAATCATAGGTTAGTTAAGTTTGAGTATTATTGTTTTTTGGGTGTGCCCCCGCATTTTATTTTCTCTTTCTGTTTTATTTTTTTTGCGGGGTCGCGCTTTCCATTCCAAGTCCTCACTGCGCTGCGGGCTTTCCACTACAATCGCTCACACGGCTTCTTCGTTACTTTTACTTTGCGCATTTTTTTTTAAATCTATTATTTAGATTATTAAATATTCGCCGTCGGTATAATTTGTATTTATAAATGAGATCTAAATACTAGGAAAACTACTCATTGCTTTTATAGAAACAATGATAAGAATAAAACTGATTGCAATTGTTACGAATGATTTTAGAAATGGAAATATCATGGCGCAATAAACAAGCATTCCGACGCCAATGATGATACTTATTAAACCACCATATTGAATTTTATTTAGCATCATGAGGTAGCAAACAAAAACAACAACGCCAGATAAAATAAGTACATGTCCATCCATTAATAAACGAAGTAGATCTCTATCATATTTTCCTTTATGATTTATTAAAATAAAAAAGTCATGCAATACTCCGTTTATGAAATACCACAAGGCAGCAACCAATACCCAATGAACTGAAAATAACCAAGCCATTATTTTACCAATTTAATATTAAATGCGCCATTGCTAGTTGCTCCGTAAATGCTCAACCACAAAGGTAAATACATTTCTAATCCTCGCGCTTTTGTGATATCACCTAAGTCAAGAATATTTTTTTCGATCCAACCAAACGATTTTAGAATTTCTTTTACTTTGAGTTTTGCATCCGGATCATTACCGGCAATAAATGTATTGTGGTCTCCGCCATTGATTAAACCAGGATTTACCATTAAGCCACACCACATGGTGTTTAATGCTTTCACAACTTTAGTTGCTGGAAAAGTTTTTTGAATTTCTTCTCCTAACGAATTTGTATTCACAATTGAAAGAGAAGGTGGCATGCCCTTTGAAAAATCGAGAGGGTTTGAAATATCTATAATTATTTTTCCATTTAAATTATTTTCTCCCGCTAGTTTAAGTGCATCCAAAGTTCCAACACCGGAAGTACAATTAAAAATAATTTCACCAAAAGCCGCGGCGTCTGAAAAAGTTCCCGCATTGGCTTTGCCATTATGTTTGGTTACAAAAGTTTTTGCTTTTTCGTTTGTTGCTATTCTGGAACCCATCATGATTGAATGTCCCAATTCAACTAATTTAGAACCGATAGTCTCACCAACTGTTCCTGTACCTAATACTGCTATTTTCATAATTTTTTTATTTTTTTATTTATCCTCTTGTCTTTGGCCAATGACCTTCTTTGTCTTTACACATCCAGCTGTCAAATTTTAAATTTCCTTTTTTGTCGTAACCATACACTACCCAACCGTATTGTTGTCCATTGCATTGTTTTGTATAATCAAAATGTTGTTCAACCTCACCGGTTTTATAAAATTCTTTGCAAGAAATATATTCTCCATTTTCCAGAATGTGAATAGAGCTTAAACGTCCTTTTGAATCATACCATTTATACTCACCACTCAAAAATTTTGAAGTATTTTTTCCGTCAGACTTAACTTCTAATTTGTAATTCTTGCCACCACATGGCCCCATTGGATAAATACTTACACCGTGATCAAACATATTATATCTAAAGTAAACGGCAAGAGAACTGTCTTTTACTTTTTCCCAATTTTTTCCTAAATAAACAATCCACTTTCCATGTTTTTTTCCGGCAGCGTCTAATTGATTTAAATTTTCAGTTTGACTATATGCGAATGCTGTTATGAAGACGAAGAATATGAATGTGATTTTTTTGATGCCGTTTAATTTTCGCTTTGCATTATTTTAAATAAAGATAAAAAATATTTTATCAAAAATTAAGGCTAGACAAGTAAATGATGTAACTATTTGTAAAATTTATATAACATATAAAATTAATCTGTTGCGCACCTTTGTTGACATATTAATACAATTAAAATTTAAAAAAATGAAAAAAGTGATTTTATCAGCAGTAATTCTAGCATCGATCGGAACATCCATGATGTCGTGCAAGAAAAATTATGTCTGCAAATGCTCAAAAACTTATACAACCGGTACTGGAAGTACTACAAATGATTATTCTGATTTTACATATGATGATACCAGATCGAGAGCGGTGAGCAGATGTAATGCAAACGATGCTACATCGAGTGATTTAGGTGGAAATTATAGCATCAACTGTGCGATCCAATAATATTTATTAAAATGTTACAGGGAAAAAATGGGGTGAGGTTATACTCATCCTGTTTTTATTTGTTGATGCCAATAATATATGAAAAACAAACTCATAGTATTTAGCTATCTGTTTTTAGCTTCATGCATTGTGCAATCGCCTAAATACACTACACTTGAGCGAGTACTGTCTTTGCAAGTTGGAATGTCGAAAGCATCAGTTGAAGAAACTTTAGGTATTAAACCATACGAAGTTAAAGCGTTTAATGATTCAACTAATTCGTTTATTTATGTGTACAGGGTGATGGATCGGAAAACACTTGCCTTTAATACCAAGCCGGTAAATGGAAAGCAAGTGGAGGGTAGATATGTACCATTGACTGTAACATTTTCAAAAAATGATAAATTATTAAATGTAGAATCATGTAGTTTGTGTAGGGACACTTTAGACTCTACAAGTAAAATTGATATTTCGAAAGTTACTTTATTTGTAACAGTAACATTACCTGTGTTATTAATCTATTTCGGATTAAAAAAGTAACAATGCAATAATTTTTTCGCAAATAAAAACGGATAAATTGACGCAAATTTTTGAATTTACTTTACTCGTTCAACGTATTCGCAAGTCTCAATATCAATTCTTAATTTGTCGCCATTGGTTACAAACAACGGTACCGCTAATTTAATTCCACCTTCAACTTCTGCCGGTTTTAAAAGTTTACCCTTGATGCCTTCTTCTGTATAAGTAACAACCAGTTCAGCATATTTAGGCAAAGTACCACTCAATGGTTTTTCATTATCATCAAACTTGATTGTCAATATCATTCCTTCCTGAAGAAATTTAAGTGTATCACCAAATAAAATCATTGGAACATGAACCTGTTCAAAATTTTCCTGGTTCATGCAAACTAAAAAATCCCCTTCTGTAAATAAATACTGCATTTCAACTACAGAAACACGAACGATATCAACTTTTTCGCCTGAACGAAAACGAATTTCACTTTGTTTACCGGTTTCTACATTGCGACATTTTAAAGAGTAGATTGTATTTCCTTTTCCGGGAGTGATGTGATCATATTCCAATACATGAAGTAATTCGTTATTGTATCTTAAAAAATTGCCTTTAGAAATATCTGAAGTTGTTGCCATATTATTTTGAATTTGTAGAGAAAGTTACGACCTACTATTGAGATTACAAAATTTAAAGAAGTCCTTTATTAATGAGTAGATTTCATGAATTTTATTAAACCATTCATATATGTTTGTTGATCATCATACATACACATGTGACTTCCGTTTTCGCATAACAAAAATTCACCTTTCGGAAATTGCTTACTCATCCATTCCATATATTTTGGATCCATGGTATCATAAGTTGCACCAATAACCAGAGTAGGCACATGGATGTTTTTTAGTTGATCACTTACATCCCACTTGGTTAATTTACCTGAAATGCCAAATTCACTAGGTCCTTGCATGATAACATATAAGTCAGTATTTGTTTTATCAAACGATCTACTAACTGGTTCAGGATATTTAGGTAATCTACAAATATGTTGAGAGTAATAATATTTTTCGAGTAATGCCATGTATTTAGGATCTTCGTAATTTCCTTTTTTCTCTATCATTCGTATGCTATCTAAAACTTTTGGATTCATTTGTTTTGCTAAAACATCATCCGCATATTTTCCATATTTTGGACAGCTTGCCATCATATTTGAAATAATCAGACCTTTTAAATTGTTTTGATATTTTAAAGCATATTGCATAGCTAAAATTCCTCCCCATGAATGACCTAACAAATAAAAATTACTGGTATCTAATTTTAAAGCCGTACGAACCTGCTCAACCTCTTCAACGTAACGTGCTAAATCAAAAAGTGATGTATCTTTTGGATTATCTGAATTTCCGCAAGCGAGTTGATCGTAATAAATAAATTCAATATTTTCTTTCGGTAAAAAATTCTCAAAACACTCAAAGTATTCATGGGTGCAGCCCGGACCACCATTCAGTAGTAATATTTTTTTTGATGGATTATTGCCAATGCTTTTTGTCCATATATTAAATTTCCCTTTTGGGGTCTCAATAGCCACCATTTTTATTATAATTCTTTGAATGGTGTCAGAACTATTTGATGAGGATGCTGATTTATCCTCTTCATTTTTAGTTTTGTCAGAACAAGAATAAAATGTAATTGATAGGACAATTAGATTAATTAAAAAAAATCTTTGATGTTTCATTTAATAGTTTTTATGATGTTTGGATTAAAATTCTGTTTCCCCAAATAGGAGGTATAAAGATACTAAACTTTAAAGAAATTGAAATATTGGGAATAAATATACACACAATCTCATGGCATTTTTTTTGAAGTATATATTGAAAATAGGAATATTAATTTAAAACATCTCAAAATGGAAACAGAAAAAATAATACACAAAAACCTGTCATCTAAAGGAATTTCATATGAATTAACTTTATGTTTATGGGCAGGGCTGCTTATTTCGCTCTCATTAATTGGTTTCTTTTTAATTATGAAAGAGCTTAATTTATATCAGGTTTTGGCATTCAGGTATTTCAATTTTGTTATTCTGCTTGTTGGGATTGCGATTGCATTTAATATTTATCACAACAAATTAGCCAAAAATGGAATAGAATATTTAGCAGGGTTAAAAATGGGTTTGCAAATCACTGTTATTGCCGTAATCCCTTTTGTGATTTTTATGGCAATTTATTTAATGATAGATGAAAAATTTATGATGTTTATCCGTCAAAATGGAGAGTTTGGTAATTATCTTTCTCCTATTAGTGCTGCAGGAGTTGTAGCTATAGAAGGTTTTGTGGGAGGTGCTATTACAACATATATGGCAATGCAATATTTTAAAGATAACTCTGAGTAAAAAGACTGGCGAAATTTTTCCCCATATTGTTTTTTCTAGGGTAAAAATAACTATAAGATTTTGTATTAACCTCAGAAATTTAAGAGAAACAAATTGGTATAAAATTTTCTTATAGTAAATTGTCACATTAAAACACGAAAAATGAAAAAGTACATTCTGAAAATAGCAACTCTTACCCTTACTTGTTTTGGGTCGATAGCGCAAACAAATTTAACCGCTACCACAAGCGCAACCGGAACACAAGGAAGTGAAATAAATGCACCGGTAATTGTCACCAATAAGTTCAGTACCGATCATCCAAATGTTATCCCTGCCTGGGGAATGGATGGAGATGATTATACGGCGGAGTATAGAGATCAAACAACAAATCTTGATCATATTATTACGTATGATAAGTTTAGTAATGTCCTTCATGCAGACAATGAAATGGATAGAGACTCTTATCCTGCAACTATCAGAGACTATTATGCAAAAAATCATCCGGGTCAGGATTATACTTTATGGAGATCTATGGATAATTTAGGAAACGTAACTTATTATACCAAGGAGAAATCGTGTCCGCTTTACTTTGATAAAAATGGTAATTGTGTATCGAATAAAACAAAAACTAAAAAAACAAAGAACCAACAAAAAACCGCCAGCAGATGAAAACTAAATTAGAAATCTATAATCATATAGCGTGTGCCTTGCAGCGTTTTATTAAAACTACCGCTATGAAAAAAATAGCTATGACTTTAGTAATGGCTATGAGTATATGTTATGTGGATGCACAAATAGCATCTGAAAGAGATAAAAAATTTATAGCTGAAGCTACTCAAATAAGTTTATTTGAAATAAAATTGGGTGAACTAGCTCAATCAAATACTTCAACACCTGAAATAAAAACTTTGGGTCAGCATATGATCGACGATCATACTAAAGCAATAAATGAGCTCAAGGCTTTGGGTGCTAAAAAAAGTATCGTTATTCCAACTATTTTAACTCCGGAGGAATATAAAAAATACGATAAAATTGTAAAGAAGCAAGGTAAAGATTTTGATAAAGCCTATGTAAATTGTATGGTAAAGGGTCATAAAAAAGCACTTTGCAAATTTAAGAAAGAAGCGAAGGATGGTGATGATTATGACGTAAGAACATGGGCATCTAATTCGGTTCCTACTTTACAACAACATGAAAATATGTCGGAAGAAACCTGTAGCGTTGTACATAAAAAAGGCTAAATATTTTTGCTATAATACTGGTGGCGGGGAGCATATAGTTCCACGCCATTTTTTATTTTTGTAGTAATAATCAGTGTTTAGAAGAAAAAACAATAAATTGATATTTTATTTTATGGAAAGTTTCATTTTTTACATCTCAATTGTAAAGAGATGTATTTATGAAAAATTCAACCTATAAAATAACCATTCCAGAACCATGTCATGAAGACTGGAATGCCATGTTACCGGATGCTAAAGGCAAATTTTGTAACTCTTGCAATAAATCGGTAATTGATTTTTCAAATAAAACAGATCTTGAAATTAGGGATATATTACTTGCCCATAAAGATCAACAAGTATGTGGACATTTTAAGAAAACTCAAATAAACAGACCATTAAATATCCGTGTTGATTTTAACGACCTTCCGAAAAACATGAGTTCAACTAAAACATTTGCTCTTGCTTTGTTTTTAGTTTTTGGAACAGTTTTATTTAGTTGCACCGATCATAAAAACAAACCGGTAGATGGAATTGAAATAGTAAATTCTAAACCTGAAAATACAATTACTGGTGAGCCAATTGCACCAATTCAATCAATAGATACAGAAACGATAGCACCAATTAAAAAACAAAATTTGGAACCAACGATTGATTTTAATGAAAGGCATGTGAATGGAGGAATTAGTATGAGAGAAATACCAACCATTGATGAAACGCCTTTAATTGAGATTGATTCTAACCGAGTTGTAAGCATCATGGGACAAATGACAATTTTTATTCCTCAAAAAGATTCAACCGAAATTAGCTTTTCCGATTCTTCAAAAACAATTGATCCGAAAGAAAATTTGAGTAATACTTTATTATATAAGCAAACAGATTTTACAGTTTATCCGAATCCGAGTAATAGTGAGTTTACAATTAAATATGTTGTTTCAAAAAGAGCAGATGTACGAATTGATATTTATGATCTCAATGGCGCATTGCTTAAAACCATTGTGAATATTCAAAATCAATACGAAGGAAAATATCAAATTCCTGTAAATGTAAATGAATTATCTAATGGTGTATATTTAGTTAATCTTATTAATAATGGAAAATTAACTACACAGAGATTAGTGCTGGCAAAATAATTTGTAACAACTTTGTTGTTTTTATATTTATATCACAAACCTTTTCTTTTTTATGCTTTAAGCAATGTCTCAATATCAAACTTTTTCATTTGCAAAAAGGCTTGCATTACTCTTTGTGATTTTTCAGGGTCTGACATTAATTTACCAAGAATTTTTGGAACAATTTGCCATGAAACACCAAACTTATCTTTTAACCATCCACACATACTTTCTTGTCCGCCTTCTGTCAATTTGTTCCAATAGTGATCTATTTCTTGCTGAGTTTCACACTCCACAATAAAGGAAACTGCTTCGTTAAATGTGTATTCATGAACTCCAGGCCCATCCATTGCAATAATATCTTTCTGATCTAATTTAAATTTTGAATACAATACTTTACCAGCATTTGCATCTCCTGCCGGGTAATGCATCAATATTTCGGTTGAAGAATTATTAAAAATAGAACTATAAAAATTAATTGCGTTTTCTGCTTTACCAAATTGATTGCTTGTAAATAACATAGAAGGTGTTATTTTTAATTCAGCATCATCTCCTGCATTTGCGATCGAGATTTGCCAGGTGAATCCGAATTTATCTTCGAGCCAGCCATATCTTTCACTCCATGGATATTTATTTATTGGCATTAATACTTTACCATCAACAATTAATTTTTCCCACAATTCATTTGTTTCGTTGATTGATGTACAGGTTACAAATAATGAAATAGATGGATTGATTTTAAACATAGGTCCACCATTGAGCCCCATAATTTTATTTCCATTCAATTCAAACGTGACAACCATTGGTGTATCAGCAGTTATTTTTGAGTTTTTAAAAAGTGAGCAATAAAACTCTGCGGCGGCTTTAGCTTTTCCGTCGAACCATAAGCAAGGGTGAATTTGATTTATCATAAGATTTATTTTTGTAAAATTTGAATGTGTTGCTTCTTTGAGAGCTGTTCAATAGGTTTGAAGGTACAATTTTTTAGTGAAGACAAATGAAAACTATTTGCGCCAATTTAATCATTAAGCTATATAATGTTAACCTGTATGTCTATTAATACTATCATTTTAAATGTCTTTGGTATAAACACCATTTAAACATTTTTCAACATGAGAAAGAGTCCCGTCCTTTTTGTAGACATATTTTATACCGCTAACTTGTTTACTTCCTTCAAACATCCCTTTTTTTGTCAATTGATTATTTGCATTATATAATTCATAATAACCGTCTGGAAGTATGACCACCTTTTCTTTCGGTCTAAATAAATGAACAATTACTGACATCATTGCGAAACTCGATAAAGTCAAAATAACAAACTCGTCTATTGTCGGCAATTCAATAGTCTTGTTCATCTTAAATAAATTTGGCAACAGTAAAGCAAACACCATGGCAATAATTAGAATTACTATTGGCTCTATTAAGGTTTTTTTCATGCCTATTTTTGTTAACCGATTGCTTTTTTATATCCGATGTCCGCTACTTACTGTTATGTGTAGTTTTTCTAATAGTTAGTCGTTAGGGTAACTTCAAAGTTGTATAGAAGATACGGTAGCTTATTTTTTTTATACTCTTAACATGTTTACTGAGATAAGTTCGGCCTGCATTATACAATTGTTAGCTGTTAAGCGTTCGTTATTTTTTCGCTTATATTTTTCCGTTATACTTTGGGTCAAATTCAACGATCCATTCAATACCGTATTTGTCTCTAAAACAACCAAAATATGAATCATCCCAAGGACTATCACCAATAGGCCCTTCTATTTGTCCTCCTACTGAAAGCCCATTAAATAATTTGTCTGCTTCTTCTTTACTTTCTGCGCTTATTACAATTTTGCTTCTGTTCTCATTTTCGTTTGTTTTTCCCATAATTTCCGGTACATCATTTGCCATCAACCTATTACTTTTACCGATAGGCAAAGCAATATGCATAATTTTATTTTCTTCTTTTTCTGCTACGGGAAATTCAGAGCTTGCAAGATCTTTGAAACGAATAATTTTTGCAAACTCTCCGCCAAATACTGATTTGTAAAAGGTAAATGCTTCTTCGGCATTTCCATTGAAGTTAATGTGAGGATTGATAATTGCCATAATTTATATTTTTTATTTGTTTTTTATCTTGGAATGCAGCTACCAGTAGTTGGAGTTTTGGAACACTCAACTGTCTATAACCACAAATAGTTTTTTAAAGATACAAAACTTTCTATTACTTCGTCAGGCGCCAATTACTGGTAGGTGCTGTTAGCGGTTCGTTGTTTTTCTTCGGTCTTTATGTCGTACTTTGTTACCAAGCAATTTCCCCATCTTCATTAAAAAATTTACCTGTCGAACCTGTACTGTCAATTGTAGCATATTTCACAATTGCACTTGCACCTTGTTCAACTGTTTTTGTTCCTTGGTGATTATTGAAGTCTGTTGCTGTAAACCCGGGGCATACACAATTCACCTTAAAATTTGTGTCTTTCAATTCAACCGCTAACATTACGGTGTATGCGTTCAAAGCGGTCTTTGATGGACCATAAGCAGCAGGCTTAAATTGTGCAAATATCCAATTTGGGTCGCTGTGATTTGTCAATGAAGACAATTCGGTGGTTACATTTACAATTCTTGGTTGGTCTGATTTTTTTAGCAACTCAATAAACTCTTGTGTTAGTTGAACTACACCGAAAAAATTAGTTTCAAATACAAGTCGTAAAGTGTCAATAGAAACTTTTGTGGCTGGTTGTGGGAAACCACCACTAATGCCTGCGTTGTTAATTAAGATGTCTAATTTTTTAGTTTTTACTTCCAATTCTTGCCTTGCAGATTTTATTGAATTGATGTCGGTAACATCCAATTGAATACAGTCCACATTTGTTAAGCCCATTGCTTTTAATTTTTCAATTGCCTCAAGTCCTTTCGTTTTGTCTCGGCTACCGATGTAAACGAAATACCCAAGTTGTGCTAATTGTTTGGCGGTTTCAAAACCGATGCTTTTGTTTGCCCCTGTTACTAATGCTGATTTCATTTTTATATTTTTTGATGAACAGCAAAAGTCGGGAGAGTAAAATCAAGTGAGATGGACTATTCACTTTAATTGCTTGACAAATCTTGAATGCTTTCTACAAACTGTGTAACACTTTTTCCAGTGTTCTTTTTGAAAAGCTTTGAAAAATAATCGGGATCGCTGAAACCTAACTCGTAAGCCAATTCTTTTACCGATGTCTCGGAATAGAAAAGTTTCCTCTGTGCCTCTAACATCAAACGGTTTGTGATAAATTCTTTTGGCGAAACTCCCGAAAACTCTTTTACAATGTTGTAAAGATTGTTTGTCGTTATTGAAAGGTTGTCGGCAATAGTATTTATAGAATGTTGCTCGGTCAAATGAGTTTCAACTGCAATTTTAAACTCAATGTATTTTGAAAGTTTGTTTGGTTCTGATTTTTCTTTTGCAACATTTTTAAAATATGCTTTATTCAACTCTGTCAAAAGTGAATTAAGATGAGCCAAAATAATTTCAGCATCTTTTTGGTCGTTGTCCGAATGCAAAATTTTGTTGAGTATTTCAAAAAGTATTTTTACTCGTTGTCTTGAATCACTATCAAATGAAATGATTTGTGAATTTAAGGGATTGATTAAAAAAGAAAATTGTTTCGGAAGCAAAGACAAGCAATTTTGGTCAAAACTCATTTTGAAACATTCAGTGTCATCTTTCTTCTGTGTAGGTGCAGAATGAATTTGATTAGGCAAAACAAAAAACAATTGCCCCTTTGTAATTGTCAAATTGTTTAAGTCAACCTTATGAGTTAGTGAACCGCTTTCAACAAACACAAAAAAATAATTAGCTTTTCTGTGAGGTTGGGTAAGCATTTTCATTACATCAGCAGACAAATTATTATTTGAATTAGAGTTCACTCTAATCGCAAGTTTGTCGTGCTGTTTTATTTGGTCAAGTAGTCCTTTTGTTTCTTGCATTGTCGTCTGTTTGATGGTTGTGATGTCGTCTTTTACAATGACCGCTAACGTACTCGCGCTTTGCGAAGGGCTTTGCATTTTGCAAAGCGCGAGTACGTTGGAAGGAAAGCGAAGCATCGGGGCCGTGAGGCCAGAAGTGGATTTCCTTCCAACGGTTTCCAAGTAGGCGTCCGCTTTTTGCTAAGTCCAAGTTACACATTTGAGCGTTAACAAGCAAAAAGTGGTCGCTTGCTTGGTGTTATAGGTATGGTGGGTGCAAATAGATGTGTTGCGTTCACGTGTCCGCCGTATTTAGTTAAGTTGTTCTTCAAGTCTATTTATTTTTTCAGTTGTGTCTGGGTAAAGAATGTAATGAAATTTTGAACTACCTATTTTGTGCAAGAGATGAAATTTACTTCCACCTAGTGCACCCTCGTCCTGATATATTTCAAGCACTTCTGATTTTTTAAGTCGAATTGTGTCAAGAATTTTATATTCTGAAGTCGACAGCATTTTGTCTAACTCGTCTTTTTCGATAAAGTTCTTTTTATTGTCAGCGCACGAAGTCAGGACGAAAACCGAAATAATAAAGTAGAAGGCTCTTTTCATGTCCTTGGTCTGTCTTACGGGATTCGTCCACCCACTTACCTATAACTACCATATAGGAGCATGTTTATCATCCTTATTGGTTTATTAAATTTAAGCATTTTTGAATTATCAAATCACATCTTCCATATTATAAATCCCCTTTTTGCCTTTTAAAAATTCGGCGGCAATTACGCTTCCTAAAGCAAATCCCTGGCGGTTATGCGCCTTGTGCATAATTTCTATATCATCAATAGGCGATGTGTATTTAATAATATGTGTGCCCGGTACTTCACCTTCACGCTTGTCGTCAATGTATAAAATTTCGGAACTGCACTCTTCAATGCTCCATTTTGTTTTGCGAGCCATTTTATCAATTACCTGTTGCGCTAAAGTAATTGCAGTACCACTTGGTTTATCAATTTTATGAACGTGGTGAATCTCTTCCATGCTTACTTCGTACTCAGGATATTTATTCATTAACTCAGCCAAATATTTATTTACTTTAAAAAATAAATTTACACCCAAACTAAAATTGCTGGCGTAAAATAAACTTTTATTCCCCGCTAAACATTCCGCTTTAATTTTATCAAAATCATCATACCAGCCTGTAGTGCCTACTACCACAGGTAAATTAGCATCAAAACATTTTCTAATATTTTGTAATACGGTGTGTGGTGTTGTAAACTCAATAGCAATATCAGCTTTCTTTAAATCTTCTGTTTTAACTGTGTCCGCATTATCCTTATCAACTTTTAAAACAATGTTGTGGTTTCTGTTCAAGGCAATTTTCTCAATTTCTTTGCCCATTTTGCCGTAGCCAATTAATGCAATATTCATATATTTTATTTAAAATTTAATTTAATAGATAGCCCTGCTCCGCAGGTCATGCCTCTTAAGCTTGTAAAAAAAAGAGCACTCGGTTTTATTTGTAAACTTAAATTATCACTTATATCAAAACTTTTTAAATGTGCATCAACGTTTGCATCAATTATGTTTACTAAATAAATAGCAATTAAGCCAAAGCCAAACATATCACGGTATTTTCTGAAAGTTAATTTTTGCGTTTGTAATTGGTCGCTTGTATAACCTGTTTTTGCTATTACTGAAGAGTCGCCCTTCACAAGTGCAATTAAATTTTTGCGATAGTAAGTGTATTGATTTTGGTTCTTCATAAAAAAATAACCAACGCCTCCAAGTGCGGCATAAATAATAGGAGGTTTCCAATACTTGCGATTATAAACTTGCCCTGCGCCTGGTAACACTAAACTTAAAAGTGCTGCAGTGCGAGGTTTATGATTTTTTTTCAAAGCTTTATTTTCAGTCGCCGTACTGTCTTTCCGCAAAGTATCTTGCGCATAAACGCCGCCGCAAAAACTCCAAACAAAAAATATGATCAATATAATTCTCAACTAGGTTATATCTTTTACGAGTTTATTACCAAGTTCATTATCTAACGAATCATCTAATTCTTTCATTAATTCGTTGATGGTTTTTAATTCGTCGGTATCTTTAATGGGTAAAGCATTTAATCCTTTCTCGTCGAGCGTGCACAAAATATTTCTTACCGTTAATTTGCTTTCTGTTAAGCCGGGTTGATAGGTACTTTCTTTTTCTTTATCGCCACCTTTTAATTCAATTAAAATTCCGGTTTCAGTAAATTCATTAATAACGTTACGTGCCAGGCGCAAAGGCAAGTCTAAGCGATCAGCAATTTCCTGAGCGGTTAAAGAACTTTCGCCTGCATAAAATCGCTTAGCAACTAAATTGGCAACTAATAAGCCAATTGCTTTTTTATAACGTACACTTAATTTATTAATATCATTTTCTAATTCGTAATGATCAACATATTGATTCGCAAAAGCCAACTCAGCTCCAAATAAAACAATGTACCAACTATACTGCACCCAAATTAAAAACAAAGGCAAAGCAGCAAAGCCTCCATAAATTGCATTCATTTGGTTGGCTCCAATTTGAAAACGAATATAGGCCCATTGTAAAATTTGAAAAAATACCATCGACGTAAAACCAGCTACAAATGCCGATTTAACGCTTACTTTAGTATTCGGTAAAACAATATAAAGTAAAGAGAACACACAGGTCATTAAAACATAGGTCAATAATTTAAAAAGAAGAGTTGTTGCGCCTGATAAAAATTGAAATTGCCCAAGCTTGGTTTCTATAGCTACTGTGAGACTGCCGGCAATCAGTAAAAAAAGCGGACTAATAATCATGATTGCTAAATAATCGGTGAGCCTTCTTAAAATAGTTCTACCTCTTTTTATTTCCCATATTTCATTAAAATTACTTTCAATGCTCATGAGTAATTTCATAACACTGTAAAGTAATAATACAACACCTATACCGGCAATAAGGCCGCCATGAGTGTGTTCAAGCATGGAGTCGGCATAATCAAACGCTTTCAACAAAGCATCTTTATATTCCGCATAATTATTTATTAATTCATCTTGTAAATTTTTTTCGTATCCAATGCCTTTCGCTATGGCAAATAATAATGCCAAAATAGGGACAATAGAAAAGAGAGTATAAAAAAGTAAGGGCTGTAGCTTTGGTTAAACAATTATCTTCATTAAAGCCTTTAACAGATAGGGCAAAAATGCGCAGGTTTTTGAGAAGGAAGCCTTGTTTTTTGTCCACTTTTCCAATTCTGATTTGCCAAATGCGTTCGCTCACAAATGTCCAACCGTTTTTAAATAAAGTAATAATGTTTGGCATATTTAACTACAAAATTATGAATATACGATTATCTCACAATTAAATTCGCAATTTTTAGGATAAAGAAATGGGATGTATTTTAATATTAGCCACTGAGGCACGGAGACACGGTTTACAATGAATAACCACAAAGACACGAAGGCACAAAGAAAATAACCACGGAGGCACTGAGACACGGTTTATTATCAAAATGAATAAAAAATAATTTCTACGATAAAAGGCTTTAGAATTTCTTTATAACAAAAATATTTAAGACTTCTGAAAAGTGCTCCCTTCTCTGGGTTTATACTGAGCGCAGTCGAAGTAGAGAAGGGTTGGGGATGAGGCTAGATACCAAGATCAGTTAGATTTAAAAGCAAATAATCAATTGTCTTTAAACCCAATTTAAAAACCGTGTCTTGATGTCTCCGTGGCTAAAAACAGAATAACCTAATTAATTAGGAATAAACTTATTAATGATTGTAAAAATATTGAAGTGAGGTACTTCTTTTTCTTCGGATGAAGCTTTGTATTCAGGATTTTCAGGAGTGTTTACAGCGCTTACTGTATGGGTTGACTCGCCGGTTTCATTGTTATTTACTTTCGCATTATCAATTAAAACTAAAACAGAAAGCAACAAAATAGCTACAAAAAATGCAGCGAAAATGAATCTGTATTTTTGAAAATAATTTTTCATAAGTCAAAATTAATTAAAAAAAGTACAGCGAAATGAATTATAACAATTTTTCTAATTTTTTTAACTCTTCAATCTTCTCCATATAACCCAATTTTTCATATGAGAATACCAAATTGCTAATACAGCGCTTTACAATATCGGTATGGCTGCAGGGTAGGTAGTATTTGTTATCAGGGTCAAGGTTCAATTGCTTTAAAAACTGATCAATATCCTTTTGACTAAAAATTAAACCTTTACTAAACGGATTAATGTAAAAAAGGATATTATCCGAAAGGGTTTTGTTGTTTACATCAATCAAATTGGCATTATCGTTTACATAAGCTAATACAAAATGTTGTGGTAAATTAATGCCATAAACCGGAATATTCAATTCTTTACAAATCAAAGCATAAATAACACTCAGCATTAATGGGTTTCCTCTTTTACTTTCGAGTACATTATTAAGAAACGAATTTTGAGGCGCATGGTAATTCGTAATGTTTCCGCCAAACTGATGCACCTCAAATAAAATATGATTAATTATTTTTACTTTCTCTAATGCAGTAAGGTCTTCATGCAATTCCAACCAAACATCTTGTTTAATTTGATGAAGTTGTTTATGTATTTTGCTTTCATCTAAATCAGGATATTGATAACGGGCCAATAAAATAATACCTTTCAAAAGATCATCACTTTCATTAATAGCCCAGTCTTTTAAAGCTTTTTGAAGTGCCTCAAATTGTATACTGTGAATAATAATTTCAATCCGTTTTTGCATTAACGCTTCAAAACTATTCTCCCAAGCGGTTTCCAGGTGTGGTATGGCAGGCGGTCCAAGTATAATAAAACGGTTCCTTACTTCAGAATAAATGGTTTCATCCGGGTCATCGAGTAAGGTAATTAAGGCAATTACTTCTTTTAAGCTCATGTCCTTATTGCGTTTAGGTGCCATACATCACAAATGTATAATCAATGCTTACGTGTTTAGGTTAAGCGAGGTTTAATTTTTAACAAAATCTGTGTTAATGCATATCAACAATTCGTTCTTAATTGTTTTTAGAAATTGGTGTTAATAAGTATAATCAAATCAAGTGTTTAAGAAAGGTCAATTGAAGTTAGGTCATAAAAAGTATTCTTTTTCTTATTTGGGCGTGCCCCCGCAAGTAAATTCTCGTTCTAATAATTTTTTGGGCGGGGTCGGGCTTTACGTTGCAATCTTTTGCAAGATGCAGGCAAAAGGATTTTCACTTCAATCCCTCACGCGAGCTTCATAGATGTATAAGAGTTTTTGCTTATTTTCTGCGTGAGGGATTGCAGCGAAAAACCCGCAGCGCAGCGAGGATTTGAAGCGGAAAGCCCGACCCCGCTTGAGAATTAAATAGCAGGAAAATGCCAACAGCGGGGGCACGCCCAAATAAAAATATTTATTTTAATGATGCTTTTCGATATTCTAACATCAAAACCAATTACAAATAACCTGCTAAAGTCTTCGCGTTTATTTGATTATTAAAGGGCTGGCAGATAATCTCCCGTTTTTGAAAGAGATTTTTATCAAATGCAATTGTGTCTGTTTTTTGAATCAAATCAATCAAATCTTTTGCTGTATGGCCTATTTGAATAGATTCGTTTGGAACAACGCCACTTCCTTCTATCATTTTTTCGTTGCAAATTATATGCCGACCCGAAAATAAAACGTTCAATAATTTTAATTTTAATCCTGTTGCTTGTTTGGTGTAGAGTACGTGTTGATGCGCTTCCAGAATGAGTTCAGTCATTTTGGCTTCCGTTGGGTTTGGAATGAGATCAATATGATCGTATTTTTCAACCAGGGTATGTAAACTGTCTCCCGGATTTAAACCGGCAATCACTACATGTTTTGTAATCTTTGAAAACACATGCTGTATAAGCCATCCGGCGGCATCACTATTTTCGGCAATACTTAAATTACCGTGAAATAAAATAAAATTACCACTGCCTTCTTTGCTGTTAACTTTGGTGTGACTGTGAAAACTCGGTAAATATTCGGTTCTCACCTTTGGATATTCTTTTTTAAAATAAGCAGTATCGTTTTGATTCACTGCTAAAATAAGATCAGCGTGCGAAATAATTTTTTCGAAACGGTTTAATTTTTTTGCTTCCAGTAGTAAAAATAATTTTCTGAAAATATTTTTTTCGGCTTTTGCTAAGCCTTGGTAATAGTGATGTTCGATATTACTATGACGGTAAATTTTAAATCTATTTTTAAAAACTGAGTCGCTCAAAATAGAGCAAGTATTTAATACTTCACATAAAATTGGAGCATCATCTTTCAATAATTTTTTTCTTAATTTTTTTGAAACCCGCGATTTAACTGTATAAGGTAGTAAGCTCAAATGGCTCATAATACCTGTTTCACGTTTGTAGTAATTTACCTTTTCGCAAACAGCTTCTAATTCTTTCGCATGTTTACGGCCGTATTCAAAACAATGTAAATGAATTTTAATACCAAGTTTGTGCAACCAAACTAATTTGTAATACACATCAATAATGCCGCCGTAATTAGCCGGATAGGGAATATCAAAAGAAATGATATGTAAATGCATAAATTTACTCAAAGTAAAATCCGTTGGCATTTATGCCGGCTTTGAAATTGAATTTTTGGGTTCCCGAGGTTGAATTATAAATATATATATTCGATTGCGAAACATAATCCACGGCATCAGAAGCATAAATATCGTAAGTTGAAGGGTTAATACCCAAACCATAAAAATTCTTGCCGCCACTCGCAATAAAAGGAGCAGGCAATGAAGTGCTGGTTATTGGCATTCTGCAAATACCACTATTTAAAAAGTATAATGTATCCTTGTTTGCATTAATGCACAAAGAGTTCATTCCATTCCCTGTTCCAAAAGGATAGCTTATAACAGATGTCAAATTTAAGGGATCAACTTTGGTTAAATTTCCTGCAATTGATAATGTAGAGTTTCCACTGCTAAGTACCCACAGTTTATCATTCTTATCCAATACAATACTTCCTGCGCTTATTCCAACGGCAACGCTATCTATAATTTTATCTATCGTCGCATCTATAACATACAGGTAATTGCTTTTCATATTAGTAACATATACTTTTCCGTATAACATCACCATTTGTTCTGTCCACCCTTTACAAGTTATAGATCCTGTTTTAATGCCACTGTTTAAATCAACAATACTAATGCCATTAGCATACAAATCGCTTACATAAGCCTTTTCATTTGAAACAGCCTGAATATAACGAGGGGAAGTTAAGTTACTAATGGCATGTTTGATTTTAAAATTTGCATCACACACAACAATTTTATTTGAGTTGTTTACTACAATATAATAATCAGTATTGATTTTACACATACTCTGAGCAACATCACCTAAAGCTATACTATTTTTAGAATAGAAATAATTGTTTACAACAGAATCGTTACCCGGATCAAAAAGTGAAATTGAAGCATTACCATTTTGAAAACCACCTTCATTTACAACGTACACTTTTTTTGCTGATGTTAAAGTAACGTTTGTTATTGTTGTTGTTGGATCGGGTGAATCTTTAGAACAGGAACTAAAAATTACAATACCTAAAATTGCTATGGCTAAACGTAAATTCATATGAGTTTACTAAGTTATGAAATAATCATCATACAATAAAAGAATACCCAATTAGCCATAATTGCAGCCAATAATAATCTAAAACTTAAGAACAAATATCAAATTGCTCTAAATTGTAGCAAGGATTTGTTTTAATATATCATAACTTTGATTTATGATCCGTATAAGTGTCATCCTGAGTATTTCGACTGCACTCAATATAAACTTAGTCGAAGGGCAATGATTAAAAGTAAAAGAGTTTATTTTCAACAAAACAAATGAACGAAAACCTCGATCCCGATAGCGAAAACCTAAGCACATCTGACAAAGACATTGAGCGTGCATTGCGCCCTTTAGAGTTTGATGATTTTGCAGGCCAACAAAACGTAGTTGATAATTTACGTGTATTTGTTGCTGCTGCCAAACAACGGAATGAATCGTTAGATCATGTATTATTGCACGGGCCTCCCGGACTAGGTAAAACCACTTTGGCTCATATTATCAGTAACGATATGGGTGTAAGTTTAAAAGTAACAAGTGGCCCTGTACTTGATAAACCGGGCGATTTGGCCGGCTTACTTACTAATTTAGAACCAAATGATATTTTATTTATTGATGAGATCCATCGCTTGAGTCCAATTGTGGAAGAGTATTTATATTCTGCCATGGAAGATTTTAAGATCGATATCATGATTGATAACGGACCAAATGCACGTACAGTTCAAATTAAATTAAATCCTTTCACTTTAGTTGGCGCAACCACCCGCAGTGGTTTGCTCACATCACCTTTACGTGCTCGTTTTGGAATTAATAGTCGCTTAAATTATTACGATAGCAAAGTATTAACAGGCATTGTAAAACGCAGTGCCGAAATTTTATGCGTTGAAATTAAAGAAGAAGCATCTTATGAAATTGCCCGCAGAAGTAGAGGCACACCTCGTATTGCAAACGCTTTATTACGTCGTGTAAGAGATTTTGCGCAAATAAAAGGAACAGGTTCTATTGATATAGAAATAGCTACTTACGCTTTAAAAGCATTAAATGTAGATAAGAATGGTTTGGATGAAATGGATCATCGCATTTTAACATGCATCATTGATAAATTTAAAGGTGGTCCGGTTGGTATTAATACCATTAGCACTGCCGTTGGCGAGGAGTCGGGTACCATTGAAGAAGTGTACGAACCATTTTTAGTTCAGGAAGGTTATTTGGTGCGCACACCTCGTGGACGAGAAGCCACCGAAATGGCATATAAACATTTGGGTAAATCTATAAGAGGTAGGAGTGGTGGTTTATTTGATTAGATCTATTTTGAGTATAAAAATATTATACGTATATTTGTAAAAAATACACGTGTTATGACAACTAAACTTACACTCACAGTTGAAAAGTCAGTTATAGAAAAAGCAAAACTATATGCTAAAAATACTGGAAGAAGTTTGTCCGAGTTAATAGAAAATTATTTGATGTCGGTTACAGAAGTTGAGGTTGACCAAAAAATGTCTCCCAAACTTAAAAAAATTGTTGGGTCAGTCAAACTTCCAAAAAACTTTGATGAAGAAAAAGAACTTCGTTCTTATTTTGAAAAGAAACATTTATGAAAAAAATATTCCTTGATACAAATGTAATTGTTGATTTGATTGCTGATCGAAAACCTTATAGTAAACATGCAATAGAGGTCTTTAATAAGGTTGATGAAAAGAAGATAAGACTTTACACATCTTCTCATTCGATTGCTACCACTCATTATCTTCTTAAAAAATACATTAACGAAAAACAATTAAGAGAAATTCTTTACGACCTGTTAGACTATATTCAAGTAGTTGCCATTGATGTAGACGTTATAAAAAAAGGACTCAAATCTAAACACAAAGACTTTGAGGATGCCATTCAAATTATAAGTGCTTATTCAATCGAGAAGATTGATTATATTATAACTAGAAATACAAAGGATTTTCGTGAGTCAGAAATCCCTATTTTAACGCCTGAAGAATTATTAATGAAAATTCTATAATTGATTAAGTTCTGACGTCACAATAAACTTTTACCGTTTACTCTTTTTATTCACAACAAATTCAAAAAAAACAAACTCCAACAAAACAAAATTAATTTGTTGAAGCTGCCGTATTTGTTACGTGACTCTGTATGTTTTTCATCTGAGATTTAACGCACGGTCTAAAGAAATAACTCAAACGAAAGCCAACAAAATTTCCATTATTTGTAAATTGGTGTTGATACACTTGATTGTCTATAGTATAATTAACTGTAGCTTTTGCATATTGATTTAAACCGGCGTTCAATATAAAAGACGCATTAAAAATGCCACCTCTTTTAAATACTTTTTCGCGACCAATTGCAAAACGTAACATCATATTTCCGCCACCGTTTGAAGTTGAAGTTGAGTTTAAGCTTTGAGAAGAAGTTATGCCATCATTATTTTTTACATCAAATTTGCTTATGGTTTGTTTGCTACTCAATGTAGGCACAAAACCTGCACCAACAACCCATCTTGTATTTTTACAATTCATATTAAATTTATAATGAATCATAATAGGTGCTTCAATTGCAGTAAACGATGTTTGAACTCCGTAGAAACGATTTTGCATGTTATTTAAAAAAGAATAATTGTTTGCCATTGCAAAATTGAAACCATAAGTGCTAAAACCTAAACCAAATGTTGCCATCCAATGTTGGTTATGGTCATATCTGGCAACAAGACCTAAAGCTCCGCCACCGTTTGGGTTTACATTAAAACGTGCGTTTGCATCGGGCATACCACCACTATATTTTGATCCATTGCTTTGTACACCCCATTGTACTCCCCAGCGCCATGTTTTATTTTCTTGGGCTTGTAACGATAAGGTTAAAGCCATTGCGGATAATAAGATTAGTTTTTTCATTGCTTTCGTTTTAAGGTTTATAACTCTTTTTAGAAAAGGCATTATGCAGAAAACATTTTCCTATATCAAAAATAAACCATTTTTTGATACACTAAAGTTAAAAAATCATCAAATCGAAAAAGAAGATTAACATCATTTAAAGTGGATATCATCAGTTTCTCAATTACCGCTATTTTCGTATTTTTATGAAAATTGTTTGTTCATGATTACTTATACGTTTCTTTTAATAATAGTTTCCTTTTCTATTTATTGTTTCTCAGTTCCGGCAGCTATGCACAAATACATGTTTTATCCATATTTGATAAAACGTGAAAAAGAGCATTATCGGTTTTTAACACATGCTTTTATTCACGGCGATTATATGCATTTACTTTTTAATTGCTTGGCTCTTTATAGTTTTGGTTTAGACCTGGAAACACGCATTTTCCCGGAAGTTTATGGAGAAAAATTAGGACCTATTATTTACCTTATACTTTTTACAGGTGGTATTTACGCAGCATCTATTACAGAGTATTTCCGAAATAAAGATAATTCAAGTTATTCGTCATTGGGTGCAAGTGGAGCAATCTCATCAATCATGTTTGTGTGGATTTTGTTTAACCCAACTGGCATTATTGCTTTATTTTTTATTCCAATTCCAGGATGGTTGGCCGGTATTTTGCTGTTAGGTGTAAGTTATTATTTGATCCAAAGAAAAAAACAAGGGAAATATTCTGATGGTATTAGTCACGAAGCACATTTTTGGGGAGCTATCTTCGGAATTTTTATTATTGTTGTAACAAAACCAATTGTACTTAAAGAATTTTTTAATCACATTGTTTCTGCAATTTCATGAATGGTATTAAAGTCACATTTTTAGGTACTGGCACATCGCAAGGTGTTCCGGTTATTGCTTGCAAATGTAAAGTGTGTACAAGTAAAGATCCTAAAGATAACCGTACCCGCACTTCAATTTTAATTGAGTCCGAAAAAACAAGCGTAGTAGTTGATACCGGCCCTGATTTCAGACAACAGTGTTTACGTGAAAAGATTGGAAAACTAGACGCAGTTTTATTTACTCACGAGCATAAAGATCACATTGCAGGTTTAGATGAAGTTCGCGCATTTAATTTTATTAATAAAATGGTAATGCCTGTTTATGCAACAAAGCAAGTATATAAGGCTTTGCAGCGTGAGTTTGCTTATATTTTTTCTGATGATAAATATCCTGGAATTCCTGAAATTAAAATTATTGATTTTGATAAAGAGAAATTTACGATTGGGGATATTGAAGTAACGCCAATAGATGTAAAACATTATCGGATGAATGTAAAAGCATTTCGAGTACATGATTTTGCTTATATAACCGATGCTAATTTAATTGAAGATATAGAAAAAGAAAAATTACGAAATTTAGATGTGCTCGTATTAAATTCATTACGACGCGAGGCGCACATTTCTCATTTCACATTTGAAGAGGCAATTGCGTTGGTAAACGAATTAAAACCAAAGAAAGCATATTTCATTCATATGTCGCACCAATTGGGTTTACATGAAGTTGTGAATGCGGAATTGCCTGATAATATCGAATTGGCTTTTGATGGTTTGCAATTGATAATTTGATTTTTTTGAGTAGTTGGAGACTGTCACCCTGAGCGCCTGCCTGTCCGGTAGGCAGGTATCGAGAAAGACAAATGAGAAATTTTCTTGCGGCCTGAATTGGGAAAAATATCTTTGGGAGTGCCCCGCAATTAATATTTACTTCAGATTGGATTTTGTCGCGGGGTCGCGCTTTTCATTCCAATCTTTTTGCAAAGAGACAACAAAAAGGATTTCCATTTCAATCGCTCACGCAAATTTTCAAATAAAATGAAACATCATCTTTCAAAATAAATTTTATTTCTCCAAAATCTTCAAAGCTTCTTCCTTTGAATCTGTTACTTTAAAAAGTGTGTTCAGTTTTGTAATGAGAATTAATTCCTGGATTTTTTTATTCAAATTATAAAGTACAGCTTCGCCACCAACTTTGCGTGCTTTGGTTAATAATTGAATCAGGGTATTGAGCCCGTTACTATTCATGTATTTTAGATCGCTCATATCAATTGCCCATTTGTTGCAACCAGATGCAGAAAGTTCTTCGGCTTCTTTTATAAGTTCGTTTGCTTGATTTTTTTCAATTAACTCGCCTTTTAATTTAAAAGAGGCTAGTGTTGCTTGTTTTGTTATTTCGTATTCAAATACCATAGTCTATTTTTTATAGTGTTCGCAAGTTCCTTTTTCTTGTAATGTTTTGCATTTTGCAAAAAAATTCAAAGAATGATTAGTGATTGTAAAATTAAGTAATTCTTCTGTCATCTTTTGTATTTGCATAATACGTGGATCACAAAATTCTAATACGCGTTCGCAATCTGTGCAAATTAAGTGATCGTGTTGTTTATATTTATATGCCTTTTCAAACTGAGCCATGTTTTTACCAAATTGGTGTTTAATAACAAGTCCGGCATCAATTAAAATTTCAATATTATTATATAATGTTGCTCTACTTACCCTGTATTTCTTGTTTTTCATTAATAAATACAAATGTTCAATATCAAAATGTCCATCGTGTGAATAGATCTCATTTAAAATAGCATAACGTTCAGAAGTTTTGCGATGTTTCTGTTTTTCTAAATAATCGGTTAGAATATTGTTAACTGCTTCTTTGGTTTCGGGATTCATATCAAACAATACCCGAATTTACTAATTGTTTTTTATGTTATACAAATTGTTATTATAAAATGGTCAATATGACATTTTATAATTTACAATTGTTAATGCCGATGGGAGATCCTTTTAATTTTTTATCTGAATCGTTAAATATTTGCCGTCGGTATAGGCCAAGATTTTGAGTTTTCAAGAACCAATTTTTTTTAGTAAATTAGTAAAATCAAAACATGGATAATCATAGTGTTTGCAGCCCTTATGATGGCTTCCTGTGCCAAAAAAGAAGTGGAGGCTTCATCGGCCATTTTGGGCTTAGATTATTATCCAATTACAATTGGTAAATATGTTGTTTATGATGTAGATAGTACTGTTTATAATGATCTCACCCAAACAACAATTCTATACCAATATCGTATAAAAGAAAAATTTACCGAATACTTTACTGATAATGAAGGCAAAAAGGCTATACGGATAGAGCGTTACATCAAAAAATACGATCCCAATAAGTCTTATGATAGTATTCCTTATGTGATAAAGGAAGTGTGGATGGCGAATGCAGATGAATCTAAAATTCAGGTTGTAGAAAGTAATATTAGGTATACAAAATTAATTTTTCCTGTTAAACAAAATGCAACTTGGAATGGAAATGCAAGTAATATACTTGGGCAATTAATGTACTCGTATTCTTATATCGATCAGGCCCAAACAATTAATAATGTTAAATTAAATAGTGTTTTATTGGTGCAGCAACAAAATGACGAAACGTTAATTTCAAAACAATATTATATCGAAAAATATGCAAAAGGAGTAGGTTTAGTGTATCGCGAAATTCAGGATATCTACTCTAATAATGTTGTTCCCAATGTTCCCATCGAACAACGAATCGAAAAAGGTCTTATCTTTAAACAAACAATCGTAAGCTATGGAATTGAATAAAAAAATAATCGTCCTAATAGTAAGTATTTTATTTTCTACTATTGCATTTAATGCACAAACATTTCCTAAATTTTGGATTAAATTAAAAGACAAAAATGGAACGCCTTATGCAGTCAGCACACCATCTGCCTTTGTAACAAACAAAGCTATTCAAAGAAGAGCAGCGCATAGTGTTCCGTTTGATCAAACAGATTTACCCGTAACACCTGCTTATATCACACAAATAGAAAGTACACCAAACGTAACAGTTTTATATGCTTCCAAGTGGATGAATTCAATTGCAATTAAAGTTACAAGTACAGTTGCTTTAACTATTTCAAATGCAACAAATGCCATCAATTCTTATTCGTTTGTTCAAGGAAGTAATCCTACCAATAAATTTAAAATTGTTTTGGAAAAACCTGAAGAAGCAAATACAAATACTTTTATGAATAGAACAACGGGTTCAGCTTATTACGGTGCGGCCTATTGGCAAGCTCATCAATTGGATGTAGATTGTATGCATGGATATGGTTACCGTGGCCAAGGTATGACGATTGCGATATTAGACGCAGGGTTTAATAATATAAATAATCACCCAGCGTTTGATAGTTTATTTGCTCGCGGCGGAATTTTAGGAACACAAGATTTTGTTGCCGGTGGTCAAAGCGTTTATGAAGATGATCCACATGGAGGTGAAGTTTTATCATGTATCGCAGCTTGTGTACCCAACGTAATGGTTGGTACAGCGCCGCGTGCAAATTTTTGGTTATTACGCACAGAAGATGCAGCAACAGAAACTCCAAGTGAAGAATATAATTGGATAAGAGGTGCTGAATTTGCTGACAGTGTTGGTGCAGATATTTTAACTACTTCATTAGGTTATACAACTTTTGATAATTCAGCCTATAATCAGAATTACGCGGGATTAAACGGAAAAACATATCCTATGAGTATTGCGGCTACCATGGCTTCCCGTAAAGGCATGTTTGTTTTAAATGCTGCAGGAAATGAAGGTCAAAGCGCCTGGCAATTTATTGGAGTACCTGCAGATGCAGATAGTATTTGTACTGTTGGTGCTATTGATAGTACAAACGTAATCGCAGGTTTTAGTTCAAAAGGACCAACTTCTGATGGAAGAATAAAACCTGATTTAGTTGCTAGAGGAGCTAATGCATATGTTGCGACTTCAGGAGGAGGTTATAGTCCGGGTAACGGAACATCATTTGCAACACCAATAATGGCCGGAGCTGTAGCTTGTTTCTGGCAAAGATTTAGTACTTATAGTAATATGAAAGTATTGGATACTTTAAAACACACAGCATCTCTTAAATTAAATCCAAATAATTCTTATGGCTGGGGAATACCCGATATATGTGCCGAGCCGGTTGGTTTAAAAAATTATTCTTTGCAACAAACTATTTTTTCTGTTTACCCCAATCCATTTTCTGGCAAAGTAAAAGTAAAAATGGTAAACACAACTACTGAACCTTACACAATTGAAGTAGTAAATATTGTTGGCACTTCAGTGAAAACAATAAAATCTTCTGATCAAGAATTAACGCTCGATTTAAGTTCTTATGCAACCGGTGTTTATTTTATTAAAGTAAGTACCAAGTCGGGTAGTGCGATGCAGAAGGTTGTGAAGGAGTAGGGAATTCTTGATATTATTGTTTTTAATATTGTGACAAATTTTTTAAAAAATCAGAACATCTTAGCAGATCTTATTTTTAATACAACAGGAATTGATATTAAACGAGTTGAAAATTCAAATAACTTTTTTACAAAAGAATTTGAAAGAATTCAATCTCACCATCAATACAATTATGAAACATATTGGGATCATTTAATTTATACCAATTATTTTTTATCCCAATTTCAAAAAATAAAATTTTTTAATACAAAGGATTTTAACCAATACTTAAATAAATTATCAATTGACAATATAAATTTAAGAGGCGAAAAGTTTGAAATATTGACTTATGCGCGATTAATAGATAATAAAATCAGTTTTTCTAAACCTAAAGAAAATCCGGATTTTAAAATAGATTTCAATAATGATACTATTTATGTTGAATGTGGAACAAGACAGACGGATAAGACCGGTTATTATATAGAATCTTTAGTTGATTCCATTCTTAAGAAGGACGAACTTGGTAAAAAGCAAGGATATTCAAATCAAAATACGGCTTTGCATATAGAAATCACTAAAACCTTTTTTAATTCTTTAAAGGATGAAAATCCACTTACAAATGATACTCTTATAGATATACTTCATACAACTATAGCAAAGGTTTCGTTTGGCGCGGTTGTTTTCATAACAACATTTTATTCAAAAGAAAATGGAATTGTCTATGGAAATCCACTTGTTCAGTATAATAATGATGTCAACAAGAATATAATTAAATTTCATGAAATAATCTTTAATTTGAAATCATTACAAGCAACACCAGTTTTTAAGAAATTTATGTAAAACATTAAGAGTCCTTTATCTTCGTGTCTCTGTGTCCCCGTGGCTAAAAACTACGGAACCGGATCATAACCATGTCCACCCCAAGGATGGCAACGCAAAATACGTCTAAAACCCAACCAGCCACCTTTTAATGCACCATATTTATTTATGGCTTCAATTGTATACTGACTACAAGTTGGCGAATAACGACAAGCATTTGGAAGTAAAGGAGAAATAGAAGCCTGATAAAATTTTACGAATATAATAGCAATTTGTTTGATGATTATTTTTTTAAGTCATCAGAGGCTTTGTTCACTTTTTGCTTGAGCGCTTCTTTAAAAACTATTATTTTTTCAAGCGCTTCTTTGCTACTGCAAAAAATTATTTGCGCTGCTAAAATCCCTGCATTCTGTGATGCATTAACCGCAACCGTTGCAACAGGCACACCGTTTGGCATTTGTACAATACTTAATAAGCTGTCCCAACCATCAATGCTATTACTACTTTTTACCGGCACACCAATTACCGGCAAAGGCGTTAAGGATGCAACCATACCGGGTAAGTGTGCGGCGCCTCCGGCGCCGGCAATGATCACTTGTAATCCCCGCAAGTGCGCATTCTTAGCATATTCAAACATTTTTTCTGGAGTACGATGTGCAGAAACGATATCAATCTCAAAAGTAATTCCTAATTCTTTTAATACATCAGCAGCTGCTTGCATAACAGGCATATCGCTGTTACTTCCCATTATTATTCCTACTATTGGTTTACTCATTTTGTGTGTTTGAGATATGATTCAAGACTGCAGGAGTTAAGACCGAAATGCGTCATATATCCTGTTGTCATTATTCTTGTATCGTTCTTAAATATGTAATGCTCTTTTTCCGGTGGCATCTAAACATGCTTCTTTCATGCTTTCGGTGAAAGTAGGGTGGGCATGACTCATCCGTGAAATATCTTCAGCACTTGCTTTGTATTCCATTGCCACAACAGCTTCTGCAATCATATCGGCTGTACGCGGACCAATCATATGAACTCCTAAGATTTCATCTGTTGCTTCATCAGCTAAAACTTTTACGAAACCATCCGTATCCATACTTGCTCTCGCTCTTCCACTTGCTTTAAATGGAAAATTACCAACTTTATATTTTTTACCTTGTTCTTTTAATTGCTCTTCGGTATAACCAACAGCAGCAACTTCAGGCCATGTATAAACAACGCCAGGAATTAAATTATAATTGATGTGTGGTTTTTGTCCGGCCATTTGTTCAGCAACCAGCACACCCTCTTCTTCTGCTTTATGGGCTAGCATTGCACCTTTCACAACATCACCAATAGCGTAAATATTTTCTACGTTGGTTTTTAAATGATCATCCGTTTCAATTCTTCCTCTGTTATCTAATTTTACGCCTGCGTTTTCTAAACCTAATCCTTCGGTATAAGGTTTTCTGCCAACGGACATTAAACAATAGTCACCTTTAATTTCTATCTTTTCATCCTTCGCATTAAAAGCACTTACCGTAACTTCTTTTCCAGAATTTTTTACGCCGGTAACTTTATGTTTAAATAAAAATTCAAACCCTAAATTCTTTTTTAATATACGTTGCAATTCTTTACTCAGAGAGCCATCCATACCAGGAATAATGCGATCCATGAATTCAACAACAGTAATTTTACTTCCCAATCTTCCGTATACACTTCCTAATTCTAAACCAATAACACCACCGCCAATAATGATCATATGCTTTGGAACTTCTTGTAATTCTAACGCTTCAGTAGAAGTAATAATTCTTTTTTTATCAATTTCAATTCCAGGTAATGTGCTCGGTTTTGATCCTGTTGCAATAATCGTTTTAGTGCTTTCAATTTGCTCAACTGTGTTATCTGCTTTTTTTATTTGTATTGTTGTTTTATTTACAAAACTTCCAATGCCGGTATAAACTGTAATCTTATTTTTCTTCATTAAAAAATTAATTCCATCAACAGTCATTTTTACAACGCCACGTTTGCGTTCAATCATTTGTTTGATGTTTACTTTTGGGTCTTTGATATCAATCCCATGTTCTTGGAAATGATTTGCAGCATTAAAAAAATGCTCACTCGAATCTAACAACGCTTTTGAGGGAATACAACCTACATTTAAGCAAGTGCCACCAAGCGAAGGATATTTTTCAACCAAAGCAGTTTTCATTCCTAATTGAGCGCAACGGATGGCTGCAACGTATCCACCAGGACCAGCTCCAATAATTGTAACATCAAATTTTTCCATAAAACGGTATTATTTTTTCGATATAAAAGTACTTATTATTTAGCGTTTAAAAAAACGCAAAAACCAATAATATACCAAGAGAATAGAGGCGATAATAAAGCTCAATTTAGAAATAAGATCACCAAATTTTACAAAAAAAGTAAGTTCATCATTTGGTTTCAAAGAGGCTTGTATCACAGCTTTTTCCCACCAATTAGTTGATTGAGAAATATTTCCTTTTTCATCAATAAAAGCGGAGACACCGGTATTAGCACTTCTAGCAATGCAACGTCTGGTTTCAATAGCGCGTAATCGTCCATAATTTAAATGTTGCTTGTAGCCCGGTGTATTACCCCACCAGCCATCATTGGTTATTATAAAAATAAAGTTTGCACCTTTTCTGATATACTCTGTACAATAGTCGCCATATATGCTTTCATAACAAATAACGGGTGCTACTTTAATTCCGTTGTTACCTTCAAAAACATCTCTTTCTTTTTGAATGCCTAAACTTCCAATTGTACCACCCATATCTATCGCCAAAGATTCAAGTGGTTTAAGTAAGGCAGGAAAAGGCATCAGCTCTGACCCTGGCACCAACTTCGATTTATGATACGATTGCGTTTTCTGTAAATTAATTTGGAGTCCTGTATTATAAAAATCAACAAAAGAACCATTTTGTTGTTTACGAGCAGTAGAAGAAATGTTTTTTGTATCAGTGTAAATAGTAAAAGTACAAGCGCCAGTTATGATATTTAAGTTTGGAAATTTGGTAAGTAGGCTATCTCTAAACCAAATAACTTCTTCGCACGAGTTTAAATTATCTTCATTTAAACCATACCAGGTCATGCCCGTGACAAAGGTTTCGGGCAATACTAAATAATTTGTTTCAGAATTTACTTTCCCTTTTATTTGATAGAGCATTGCTAAAAACTGATCATTATAACCAATGTCAAATTTTTCGTTGTAAGGATCGATGTTTGGTTGAACTACAACAATATTTTGTTCTTTTAATGCAGATGTATTTTTGTAAGTGAATAAAATTAAATACGAAAAAGCAATTGGAATTAAAATTGCGGCAAGGGGTTTGTAAGTTTTTTTGAGCGAAAAATTTGAACTCGTTATAATTTTGAATAAAAGAATATTCACACATAAGGTCCATAAACTCCCGCCAGAAGTACCTGTGAATTCATACCATTGAATCCAGTTTGGTTTAAACGCAAATATATTACCTAATGTAAGCCACGGCCACGTGAGATCCCATAAGGTATGACCATATTCCCATGCCAACCAAATTGGCAATAATAACCAAATGCTCCATGGTTTATTAATTTTATTTTTGATGTTAGAAAACGTTACAAAAACAATTGTCATGAGTAACGAATTACATAAAAAAGCCATTAAAGCCCCACCGGCAGAGGCGTTCCAAACCCACCAGGTTACGCCTAAATTCCAAAACAAAAAAGTGACATAAGTTAAACCAATAAATTTTAATTTTTTTCTTCGGATACCGTCTCCAACAGAAAAATAATTTTCTATCAATAAGAGAGGCGTAAAGGCAATAAAAATAAAAGCAGTTAAACCGAAGAACCAGGAAATGCTCATCAAGAGCCCTCCTAATAAAACATAAACCATTATATTTCTTTTGCTGATCATAAACATGCTAAATTACAATTTTTGTTCCTAATTTTGGCGTATGATTATCGACACCCATATTCACTTGTATGCTGAGGAGTTTGACGCAGATAGAGAGCAGCTGATAAGCAAAGCAATAAAGAATAATATCCAAAAATTTTATTTGCCAAATGTAGATTCAGAAAGCATTGAGCGCATGCATGATCTCGAAAAAAAATATCCGGATAATTGTTTTGCTATGATGGGATTGCATCCTTGCAGTGTAAAGGCAAATGTAGAAGATGAACTATTAATTGTAGAGCAATATTTAGCTAAAAGAAAATACGCTGCTATTGGTGAAATAGGAATTGATTTGTATTGGGATAAAACATTTATTAACCAACAAATTGATGCTTTCAAAAAACAAATTCAATGGGCTTTAGATTATGATTACGCAATTATTATTCATTGCCGTGATGCTTTTAATGAAGTGTATGATGTTTTAAAATCGTTTCAAAAATTACCAAAAGGAATTTTCCATTGCTTTAGTGGAAATATTGAACAAGCAAATAAAATTATTGATCTCAAAAATTTTAAATTAGGAATTGGTGGAGTTGTTACTTTTAAAAATAGTGGTTTAGATAAAGTTGTTCAAGAAATTGCACTCGAATATTTAGTGTTAGAAACTGATGCACCTTATCTGGCTCCCATCCCTCACCGTGGCAAACGAAACGAACCAGGGTTTATATTAGAGGTCGCAAAAAAAATTGCTGAAGTAAAACAAATCTCTATGCTTGAAGTGGAAGAAGTAACTGAGAAAAACGCAGAATTTATTTTCGGAAAATAAGTTTAGAATTGAGAAATAAAAAACCCCCAATTTTCATTGAGGGTTTCTTTTGTTTTATAATTCAATTTATTTATTGATCACAACTTTCTTAACCGCTTTTTGAGTTCCATTACTAATCTCAACAAAGTAAACACCATTTGATTGGTTACTCATGTCAATATCAAAAACTCGGTTTGTAACATTGCTTTCTTTATTTGTACCCATTACCTGCCCTAAGTAATTGTAGATTTTGAAAGTTAAGTTTTGTTCTTTACCAAACGTAGTTAAGATACTAAACACTCCATTGTTTGGGTTTGGCATCAATGTAACATTGGCTTGCAATTCATTTGTATATACTTCTATACCCACTTGTGCCTTACAAGTTATTTCTGGTATAATTGCCAACTGAACATTTTTACCGCGTAAAGAGTAAAGTTTATACCAGTTATTATTAAATGTTCTAACAGAAGCCGATGAGTCAGATATCGGTGCATTTAATAAAGTGTTAGAGAATATTTGAGCAGAATCTTGAGATGTAGTCCAAGGCATTTCTATACCGGCATGGAAACCAGTTGTTGGTAATGTATATGGCGGATTAAACGAGAATTTATATACATAAACAGCGTTACTGGCAAAAGTGTAAGTTGATGTACCGCACCATGGAACTGATGATGTAGGTGATGCTAGTGTTGACCATGTTCCCACAGTTGTTGCCGTTATATTTGACAATGACGTCGGATTTTGAATTAATAAACTCGTTGGTCCGCCGGCATAGCTACCCCCCCAAATATTACAAGAAACATTTGATAATCCTGTATTTGATTTCGTTCCGGCTCTATTAAACAATACATAAACTGAACTCAATTGAGGAACAGGCACATCGCTGTATGTAGTTCCTGCAAAATATTGTGCAAATTCTTTATCCTGATAACAATTTGTTCCTGTTAGGAAACCAGGACTAACTGTGCCACATCCAATAACTGATGTGCTTGAATTAGCACTGTAAACCGAAAGAGTATCTGTTTTTTTAATTTTCTGTAAAGTATCTATACAAAGCGAACCCTTAGGACAGTTATAGGTAGTGAATGTATATGTTTGAGATGTAGTCGCAATTGTATTTGAAGCTATTAATGTTAAAGTATAACTTCCTTGACTAGATAAATTAAATGAAGGCATGGCAACGCCATACCCTTGTAAAACTGTTGCCGTGTTTGGTGTAAGCACCCAGGTATAGGTTGGGGTTGGACTTCCCGTAGATGTATTAACCGGAGTAAACGCCTGACCAAAACATGGAAAAGGAGCTGTTAAACTAAAACTTGCATAAGCACCGCCAGCCGGATAAGTAACTGTATTGGTACAAAGACCGGTTGTGCCTAATAACCATCTGAACGGACATTGACTCATTGCCGTATGCATTCTTATTACTTGTTCATTCGTGAACATGTATCTGCATGCATCAAAAGTATAATCCATTATGTTCATTGCCATTTCTCCTCCCGGACTTAAAGCTGGTCCGCAAGAATTCATATGCCAAGGATAAGTACTAGGGCAATTCGTATTTGGCCCAAATGCAGGAGGTGTATCAAAGCAATAATCAGAACCGCAATTAGCATCTCCCCAAATATTTTTTAAACCAAGCCAATGACCAATTTCATGCGCAAGGTTTTTACCTTGATCATAATTTGCTGTGTAAGGTCCAGGTGTAACTGTTGAAAAACCTACCGTTTCTGTTGATACCCAAACGCCATCTGTTGATCCTGTTCCAATGGCACCAAGACCTTGTAGAGTAGTTGATGCAGGATAAGTAGCCCCTCCCATAACAGAAACGCTTGTGCTTAATTCTGCCACAAAAATATTGAGGTATTGAGTAGGATCCCAAATAATAGCTGGTTTAACAGTATATTCAATAAAGCTTAAAAGTTGAGCATCGGTTGGAATTGTAGCGGTATTAGCAGATAATAATGCACCAATGTCAACGCGATCAATTCCAGGTTCTGCTAAGGGAATATTTGTTGGATCTTTAGTAGCTAAGCAAAAACTAATACCAGGATTAGCAACAAAGGAAGAGTACTGAGTGATAGCATTTGGATTTGCTCCTATACCACCGTAAACTTCATTTAAAATATTTACCTGGGCCCAAACACGAGTTGCAGGTATATTCGGAGGTGTGCCTACAGCGGCTCCGGTATGTAGAATATGAAAAATAACAGGAATATTAAAGTTGGCAAATTGTGTTTTACCTGCAAGATTCTTTTCTTTGAATTTTGCTACTTCGGCATTAAACCAATCATCCCATTGTTGAGGAGCAGGTGGAGTGCCTGATTTTTTTTGTGAATTAGGAGCGCTAGTATTGTTTTGAGAAAACAAACTTCCTATAGAAAGGACAAGAGCTGTTGTAAGTACAAGTATTTTTTTTGTCATATCCGATTATTTAACCCTTAAATGTAGTTAAAAAAAATGTAAAACCGATTTAATAGCTAGTAAAATAACCAGTAAAGTTTTTAAAAGCGGATTGTTAATGAGGGAAGATAAATAAGGGGAATGTTATAAACTCAACATGTCTTTTATTTTTACAGCCTGCCTTCTCGAAATTTCAACTTCCTTGCCGTCTTTCAGTTTTACCATTAAACCCCCGTTGAACCAAGTTTCTACTCCTGCAATCCATTTTAGATTGATTATATGTTTGCGACTCGCTCTGAAAAACTGACGATCGTTTAATCGCGCTTCTAAATTATTCAGACTTCTTAATATTAAAGGTTTGAATGTATCAAAATATACACGCACGTAATTTCCTTCTGATTCAAATAATCTGATGTCGGATAGTTTTACAAACCAACATTTTTCCCCATCCTTTATAAAAATTAATTCGCTTTCATCTAATGGACCAGTGTTTTCAGTTTTAGTTACAGATTCTTTTTCAGCTAATTTTTTTAATGTTTCGGCTAAACGCTGCGGTTGAACTGGCTTTAATAAATAGTCGAATGCATTTAATTCAAAAGCCTTGATAGCATGTTCATCATAAGCCGTAATAAAAACAACATCCGGTAAAGCAGAAATTTCTTCAACTAATTCTAATCCAGATTTGCCGGGCATATTAATGTCTAAAAAAACCACGTCCGGTTTTAAAGCATCAATCTTTTCTTTTGCTTCAGTTGCATTTGCGCATTCAGCTATCACTTCAATCTCTTTATGATTTGCCAATAAATTTTTTAATTCATTTCTGGCTAAGCGTTCATCATCTACAATAATTGCTTTCATATTTATATGTTTTTGTTTTTAATTGGAATTTTAATTTTTGTTTCAACAGTTTCGTTTGTCTTATGTTCTGAAATAGTAATTTCAGCATTTTTACCGTACATTAATTGTAAACGTTGCAAAGAATTATTAAAGCCAAGTCCGGTAATTGATTTTTCAGTATTTAATTTACCTGAATTTATTATTGAAAAACTTAAAGTTGAATCTGATAAATTTGAAGAGATACTTATTTTTCCACCCGCCGGTAGTTTAGAAATACCATGCTTGATAGCATTTTCAACCTGACCTTGAATGATTAATGGAGGAACTAATAAATGCAATGTTTTTGGATCAATTGATAATTCAAAAGATAAACGCTCTTCATATCTTATTTTTTCAAGATCAAGATAATCTTTAACCAGACTTATTTCTTCCTCAATTGTGATTTCTTTGCTTTTATTCATTAATAAACTATTCCTCAAAATGTTTGCCAATTGAGTCACTGCTTGTTTTGCTTTTTGTGGATCTTCATCTACCAAAGCCCTAATGCTATTCATACTATTAAACATGAAGTGTGGATTTAATTGTGCTTTTAAACTATTGAGTTCGCTTTCTTTTCCTGCAGCTTCTAAAATGAGGTTATCAATTTCGGCGCGTTTGTAATTTGTAAAATAGTGATAACCAAAATAAATAGTATTCCAAACAAAAAATACAACAGAGAAGTTAAGAATATTCCAAAAAACATTGGCTGAATTTAAAGAGCTATCACTTGAAAATAATATTTTAAGAAGCAAAGCATTGATAAAAGAAATTAAGGCAGCCTCTATTAGGCTACTTACAATAATTATAATTATTTGATAGAAAAGATTTGATTGAAGAACATTTGATTTATGGATAAAAGATCTAAATAAATGTGTGATTAATATTCCAGATGGAAATAGAACGAGAAATAAAATGTAATCTTTTAAACTTGTACTGGAGGTTAATTCAAAAAAAATCAGGTTAACGAGTATGTAAAATAACCAACCACCAATTTGGCACGCCCAATATATTTTATTTTGCTTATTCAACTCACCCGAAGATAAGGATGAATAAGGAAAAAGAAAGAATTTAATTATGAATGGTAAAAATTAAGGAATGAACAGAAAATATACTTTATGGGATATTCATATACTTATGGGTTTGCAAAGAAATGCGCCATTTGGTATGGGTTTTTACATAATCAATTATTTGGGGAATAAGTTCGGCTGACTTGCTCCATTCCGGTTGTAAAAACAAGCTGCAATCTGATGATACTTTTTTAGCCAATTCTTCTGCCCAAATAAAATCGTGCTTATTAAAAACAATTAATTTTAATTCGTTCGCTAATTTATAATTCTCATCCAAAGGCAACATTGTTTTTTTGGGGGAAAGACAAATCCAATCCCAAACACCGGAAAATTTATATGCGCCAGATGTTTCAATAAAGGTTTTTAATTTATTTTTTTTTAATTCTTGGGTGAGATATTCCAAATTATAAATCAATGGTTCTCCTCCTGTTATCACAACAGCATCTGCTTTATATGAAATTACATTTTGAATTACCGAATCAGTCGAAACTAAAGGATGTAAATTAGCATTCCAACTTTCTTTCACATCGCACCAGTGACAACCAACATCGCAACCACCAATCCGAATAAAATAAGCGGCATTTCCTGTATTAAATCCTTCTCCTTGAATAGTGTAAAATTCTTCCATGATTGGCAATTTCTCGCCTTTATTCACGGCCGATTCTTCTTCTTGAGATAAACTATGTAGCTTGTAATTCAAAGCAATACAAAATTACGCTTTTAAATTTATAAACAGATTTTATTCGTAATTTTGACTCCATAAATTAGTATATGAACATTGGTATAGTTTGTTATCCAACATATGGAGGAAGCGGGGTAGTGGCAACTGAATTAGGAATTGCCCTGGCGAAAAAAGGACATAAAGTTCATTTCATGAGTTACTCTCAACCTTTTAGATTAAATCAATTTACTGAGAATTTATTTTATCATGAGGTGAATGTAAATGATTATCCTTTATTCGAATATCAACCATATGAAAGTGTATTGGCAAGCAAGATAGTTGATGTAGCAATTTACGAACGGTTAGATTTGTTGCATGTGCATTATGCTATTCCACATGCCTCAGTTGCATATATGGCGCAACAAATTTTAAAATCAAAAAAAATCAGTCTGCCTTACGTTACTACTTTACATGGAACAGATATTACTTTGGTTGGTCGTGATCCTGCATTTGAGCCTGTAATTCGTTTTTCGCTGAATCAAAGTAATGCAATTACGTCAGTGTCGGAGAGTTTGATGAAAGACACTTTAAAAACATTTAAGATTGATAATAAAATTGAAGTTATTCCTAACTTCATTAATATGGATGATTATAAAAGCTCTAATCCACAATGCTCGAAAAAACATTACGCTCCAAATAATGAAAAAATATTATTGCACGTAAGTAATTTTAGAAAAGTAAAACGGGTTGAAGATGTGGTGGCTATTTTTAATAGAGTGAGGGAAAAAGTAAAATGTAAATTGGTTTTAGTCGGCGATGGTCCCGAGCGATCGGCAATTGAAAAATTAGCACGTGAGAGCCATTATAATTCAGATATTATTAGTTTGGGAAGAATACCAAATCCACTTGATATTTTATGTATTGGTGATTTGTTTTTACTTCCGAGTGAAACAGAAAGTTTTGGTTTAGCTGCATTAGAAGCAATGGCCATGAAAATGCCGGTAATTAGTACTAATGCCGGTGGTTTACCGGAAGTGAATATACAAGGTAAGACTGGTTTTTTAAGTGATGTAGGAAATACAGATGAAATGGCTGCAAACGCAGTTAAGCTTTTAACCGATGATAATTTGTTTGAGAAATTTAAGCAAAATGCCTTCACTCATGCTAAAAAATTTGATGTGAATATGATTTTACCAATGTATGAGAGTTTATACAAACGACTTATTACTAAAAACAAAAAGAAATAATTTAGATTTCTCCAAGTTCAACTAAAAACTTTTCAATTTTTATCTTAGCTTCTTTTGCGCTGCAATTATAATTATTAAACAGAATTGAAAAAGAAAGTTCTTTGCCTGTTTTAGTTGTGATGTAACCGCAATATCCACGTGCTTTATTAATATAGCCGGTTTTAGCTCTCATTTTATTTTCTATTGGTGTACCTTTGCCAATGTTACTCATGCTGCCTTGTTTGCCGGCAATAGGTAATGAATTATAAAAACTTTTACTAAGCGCATTATCTAATTGAATTTTCCCTAATAAGGTTGCCTGTAAAGAAGTAGTAACCAAATCTGCCCGCGCTAAACCGCTTCCATCTGTCATGTTTAATTCATTAACATCTATTCCTTTTGTGGTTAAAAATTTTCTCACGATTTCAATTCCCGAATAACCATATCCATTACCTAAAACACGTAACAATGATTCAGCAAATAAATTATTGCTGGTAATATTTGTAACATTCACAATTTTTTCGAGTGAAGGAGAATAGTGTGTATAGATAGTTGTAGGTTTGAAACTAGTATCTCTTTTTTCATAATTGCTACTTGCACTATTTTCTTTACATTTTATTCCTTCTTTTTTCAATGAGGTTAAAAGATTTTCAGCGCAAAGCAAAGCAGGATCGGGTAGGGCTGCCTCAATTTCGAAATTAGATTTATTGGGAGGAATTCTTCCTGCGATATCTTTCGTATAGCCAAAAGGATCACCATAAATAAATGCTTCATCTTCTGTTCCCTTTGCAATTACTTTATTATTTATTTTTATTTTTCCAGTTAATGATTCCGGAATAATTTTAATTACTTCAGCATTACTTCCGGCTTCCTTACTATTAAAAATTACTTTGAATTTATTATCCATAAAAGATAAACCGCAAGGCACTGCTCCAAAATAATTACAAAGATCTGCCCAGATCCAATTGCCTGGAATTGTATGTTCCCAGGCTGATGCATCACCAATTATTTTTCCTGTGATCTCTTTTATTCCGGCAGCTTTAATTATCTGAGCCCATTTATTTGTCAGATAAGATGAATCTTGTTTGTAAAAATTTTCTGATTGTAATGTTGGATCGCCTCCACCAATAATAATTAGATCACCATTTAAAACGCCTGTCTCTTTATTTAATTTACCCGAATAGGCAATTTTAGTTTGAAATTTATAATTATTCCCTAGAACTTTAAGAGCAGTTGAGGTTGTAATAACTTTAAGTGTGCTTGCAGGAATAACAAATTGATGTGAATTAAGTTCAGCGAGTACCAAATCATTTTTATAATCGTAAACACAATAACTTAAAATTGCTCCTTTAAGATCTTTATCTTTTTCCCATTCGCCAACAAATTTATTAAGTTGACAAATAAATAACTGAGGTAAAAATAAAAGATAAAAGAAGATTTTTTCCATTACCAGATCTCTACACGTTTTTCTGGTGCCGTATACATTTTATCACCTGGCTTTACACCGAAGGCATCATAGAATTCTTTTAAATTAGTTAATGGTGCCCATGCTCTGAAATAGCCCGGACTATGAAAATCCACAGTTATTAAACGTTTTAATTCTTCATCGCGTGTCATACTTTTCCAACCTTGACACCAGGCAATAAAGAAACGTTGTTCTCCGGTAAACCCTGCAATTACCATAGATTTTTTACCATTTAAAGATTTTTTATAAGCATTATAAGCCATCGTTAACCCACCTAAGTCAGCAATATTTTCACCTTGTGTCATTTCACCATTTACATGAACACTGTCAATTGCTACATAACTACTGAATTGCGAAACAATACCTTGTTTTTTGTTTTTGAAATTTTTAAGATCTTGTTCCGACCACCAATTCTTCATATTTCCATCCGCATCAAATTGCGAACCTTGATCATCAAATCCATGTGTTAATTCATGCCCGATAATTGCACCCATTGTACCATAATTTGCAGCATCTTCTGCATTAGGATCATAAAATGGAGGTTGTAATATAGCAGCAGGGAAGGTAATTTCATTTGTTGTAGGATTGTAATAAGCATTAACCGTTACAGCCGTCATTAACCATTTATAACGATCAACAGGTTTCTTAAGATCTTCCAAATTATCTTTTAAAGCGTATTCATTTGCACGACAAATATTAGCCCAATAACTATCCGTAGTGATCATTAGTTTAGAATAGTTTTTCCATTTATCTGGGTAGCCAATTTTTCTGATCAACAAATCTAACTTACGGTGAGCTTGTTTTTTGGTTGCATCATCCATCCATGTTCTGCTATCAATTCGGTCACGGTAGGCAGCAACAAGATTGTCGATAAGAATGTTTAGCTTTTCTTTTGAAGATGGTGGGAAGAATTTTTTTACATAAGCTTCAGAAACTATATCACCAATTGCGCCGTTTAACACATTGTGCACCCTTTGCCAACGTGCCTTTTGTGTTTTTGCTCCACTTAATGTTTTTCCAAAAAAATTAAATCTTTCATTTATAAAATCTTGCGATAAATAAGGTGCAGCTTCATTTATTACTTGCCATTTTGCATAATACTTTAATGTTTGAATATCTGTACCACTAATTAAAGTATTTAAGGCAGAGAAGTATTCTGTAGAAAATAAAATAATTGTGTCGGGTTGTATTATACCAAGACTTTTAAAATAAGATTCAAATTTTAATTGAGGAGCTAAAGCAGATAAATTACTTTTATTAATTGGGTTATATAATTTTTCAACGTCCCGCATTTCAGGTGTCGCTTTTCCCTTTTCCAGTAGTTTCTTTTCAAAATCAAAAACCTTGTTTGCTATTTCATCAGCTTTGCTTTTCTCTTCTCCGGTTAATACAAAAAGATTGGAAATATATTCTCTGTATTTTTCAGCTATTTTTTCAAATTGAGGTTTGTAATAAAAATCTTTATCACCCAATGCGTAACCACCCTGATTCAAATTAAAACGATTTTTCTTACTATTCTTGAGATCTACGTCAACGCCACTATTATAAAATAAATGCACACCAATTAAATCTAATTTCGATTTTAACTGAACTATTTCTTCTACATTTTTGATCTTGTCAATATGTTGGAGTAATGGTAAAATGGGTTTAATGCCTAAAGCATTTGCTTTTACCGAATCCATTGCAATTGCATAAAAATCTCTTAGCTTTTGCTCGTTACTTCCCGGTTTGGCTGTTTTATTTTGAGAAGCTTCGTCATAAATAGTTTTAATGTTTTTGAGATTATTATCGTTTATCTCATTAAAACTTCCGTAACGCGAATCGGTCTCAGAAAGCTTGAATGTGCTTTGCCACTTACCATTGCAGAATTTATAAAAATCGTTTCTTGGGTTTGCCGAAGAATCAATATAGGATAATTTTATCCCGGGAT
The DNA here is from genome assembly GCA_013288385.1 of Bacteroidota bacterium. Lineage (GTDB taxonomy): Bacteria > Bacteroidota > Bacteroidia > B-17B0 > Aurantibacillaceae > Aurantibacillus. The sequence goes on along the minus strand of JABDBZ010000006.1, from coordinate 1,673 downwards.
TTTGTGCATTCATATTCATAAATGTAAACGCACTTACTATAACTAAAAATTTATTCATCATTTTATATGCTACTAATATACTTCAATTACTTTTAATTCCTCAATATAAACGAGTAGTTTTTTAATATTTGTGTAACCCATTTTTTTGAGGGCAACTTCGTATGTTTGCATTTGTTTGAGATATTTCGTTGTATTTTCTTTTCCCGTTTTATAATCTATTATACATACTTCTTTTTCTGAAATTGAAATTCGATCGGGCCTTAGTATTTCACCATTTTCAGTTAATATATCACATTCAACTTTAATTGTTAGATCATCATTAAAATATGTAATTAATTTTTCATCATTAATCAATTTGGTTAAAGTTGCTCTTAATCCTTCGACTTCTGTTTTGGAAATAAAACCCTCAAGTATGGCTGAGCCTAATGCTGAATCTATATCTTCAAAATGTAGGATTTTAGAAAGAATATAATGAATCAAAATGCCTTTTTGTTTAGCATTCTCATTTAATTCAGAGTTTTTAAGAAAACTACCTTTTATTTTAACTGCGCCAATATTCGATTGCAACTGCAAGTTAGACAATTCTAAAACTGAGTTTTTTTCTTTTTGAGTTTTCTTTTTCGCTCCAATTTTACCTAATTCAAATCCGAAATCTGTTTTAGTAAAGTGTTCATCCTTTTCTATGAAATTAGAAAGCCAATGATGAACGCCTTGTTTTTTATTGTTAGTAGATACAGATGAAATAACATGTAATTGTTCGATTGCACGAGTAAATGCAACGTACAATTTATTCATATTGTCTAATGTTTTTTCTTGAATTTCTTTATCGATTTCTACAGAATGACCGGCTTCTGCAACTTTTTTATTGAATGGAACATAAGCACTTTGTAATGGAAGATCATCATCCTTCAATTGAATCCATTGTTCACTATTTTTGGCAGTTTCCCAATTACAGAAAGGTATAATCACTATAGGAAACTCTAAACCTTTACTCCCATGAATTGTCATGACTTTAACTGCATTCAGATCTTCGGAAATAATTAATGAAGCTTTTTCCGATCGTTTATCCCACCAGGAATTAAATTCACTAATGTTTGAATTTTTAGTATTCATGTATTTACTTACTTCATCTAAAAAAAATCTTAAATAAATATTAGAGTTGTTATTTTTATTCAAGTTTAATTTTTCAATTAAATAAACTGTTGTATCCAGTAAATTTTTTGTTTGGACTTCAGTTTCAGAAATAGATATATTCAGATCATTTAAAATTTGATAGAAGTCCTTGTTTATAAGGTTTACAGCAGATAAATGGAATTGAAGAATTTAATTCTAAAATTTTTGACTTTATTAAAAACGAACCTGTGTCTTTTATTTATGAACGTTTGGGTGAACGGTACAAACATTTTCTGATTGATGAATTTCAAGATACGAGCACTTTGCAATGGCATAATATGTTGCCCCTTGTTGAAAATAGTTTAGCAGATGGTAATTTTAATTTAGTGGTTGGGGACGGCAAACAAAGTATTTACAGGTGGCGAAATGCGAATGTGCGACAATTTGCTTTATTGCCGGAGCTCGAAAATAAAGATCATTCCGCCAATATTGCTGAACAGGAAAAAGCATTGAAACGCTATTATGCCGGAGATCAAAATATTTTGAAGGTTAACTATAGA
>JABDBZ010000005.1 GCA_013288385.1 Bacteroidota bacterium | reverse complement strand
TATCAGGAATATGATCAAGGAGAATGCCCGAAAATGTTTACCGCTACAAATGGTGGAGTTTGGAGTAACATCAATGATCTTCGGAAATTTATGAATGCTTTAAAGTATTGTCAATTTCTAAAATGCGAAACCATAAAACTTTCTGAACAAATTTTATTACCAAATAATTGGTATTCCCCACATACACCACCACACACTTTTTGCTGGTTTGCAAATGGGGTAAGTTTTAATACCGGGGATTTTAACATTGAATATGCCGGAAATGGCGGCGGATATAGATCTCACCTTATTTTCTTTCCTGAAAAAGATCTAACTATAATCTGTTTAAGCAATAACAGTACAGATTATTCAAAAATTCTGTTAACTGAACTTTCTAACTTTCATTTTATTAAATAAGAAATCCTTGTTTTTGTATCTTTGATTTCTTACATTTATTTAAATAAAACTTTATACCAGATACTTTGGAATCAATAGCGAATAATGAGGAAGCGATCAGAAAAAAAATTGATGAAAGCAATGATCTAGTTTGGCGCCAAAGGGCAACTCCAACTGCTGACTATAACCCTGCCGTGATAATAGAAGCCGCATTCAACGATGCTAAAGCAATTAACTACACTTATGGTATTGCCAGAAGCACTTTGAGCATGGGCATGGGTGCTTTTATTATTACACATGATTCAGCACTTTCTTTAAAATTAATTACTGAAGCTTATCAAATGTTTAAAACATTAAATGATAAAGAATGGATGTCCAATTCTTTATTAACGCAAGCTATTGTTACAAATTCTCTCGGTAACCATGAAGATGCACTTTATTATGCTATTAAAGGAATTGAATTTTATGAAAATGATCATCATCCAGGGCTACAAGAAGTAGCCATGGCATATTACGTTACAGGCACAGTTTATAAGGATCTTAAAAAGTTCGACCAAGCAGAATATTATTTTTTAAAAGGGATAGAAAATGAAGAAGAAAGGAGTTCGTGGGTTGGTCGTATTTTCACCGGCCTATCCAATATATATAATGTAAGAGAAAAATATCAGGAAGCACTCGATCTTTCATTTAGAAGTTTGGCAATATTAAAAGAGGAAAACAATATTATTGGAATAAGCCGTGCCTTAAATGACATTGGTATTATTTATAGAAAGTTAAAACAATACGATAAAGCACTTCCACATTTTTATGAAGCACTTGAACTCCGAAAAGAAGCAAACGTACCTCATTTTGTTTTAGGAAGTTTAATTGATATCGCAGATACTCACGTGGAATCGGGTGACCTCAAAAAAGGATTGGAGTATTATTTGAAAGCACAGCCTTTAGCCGAAGAAACAGCTCACTCTGCAAGGCTCGCAACTATTTTCTTAAGCGTAGCAAATCTTTATAAATTATTAAATAAATACGAAGAGTCTATTCTTCACTTTCAAAAACACATCAAACTTATTTCTGAAATAAATGTAAAGGAAAAAGAAATAAAAATAACAGATCTTCAAAATTCAATTCTTGCTGAAAAAGAACAAGAAATTGAACGCTTAAAAAATGTTGAATTAAAAAATGCTTATGATCTCATCACTGAAAAAAATAAAGAGATCATGGATAGCATTCATTATGCGAAACGAATTCAAAACGCTTTGCTTGCTTCCGAAAAATTATTAGAAGAAAATTTAAAAGAACAATTTGTTCTGTTTAAACCTAAGGATATTGTAAGTGGTGATTTTTATTGGGCGACTAAAGTTACAAGTTCAAAGTTTAAAGTTTCGGGTTCTGGTGGTAACACACAGAACCCGAAACCAGCAACCTTAAACTCGGAACTTTTTTATTTGGCAGTCTGCGATAGCACAGGTCACGGTGTTCCAGGCGCATTCATGAGTTTACTAAATATTACATTTTTAAATGAAGCAATAGTTGAAAAAGGAATTTATGAGCCACATTTGATTCTTAATTATGTAAGAGAAAGATTAATTTCTGCCATTTCTCAAGATGGCGCTCAGGACGGTATGGATGGAATTTTAATTTGTTATGATAAACAAAATGGGACACTGACTTATTCCGCTGCGAACAATGCTCCAATTTTAGTTTCCGGAAATAAAATACAGAATTTAGCTTACGATAAAATGCCTGTTGGTAAAGGGCTAGAAACAACTTCTTTTAAATTGCATAAAATCGACGTGAAATCCTCTGATTCTGTTTATTTAATTACGGATGGTTACGCTGATCAATTCGGTGGTACAAAAGGAAAAAAATTCAAACACAAAAATTTAGTAGAACTTATTCAGTCATACGCTGAGTTACCATTGTCAGAACAAAAAGATCAATTAGATTCTTATTTTGAGAATTGGAAAGGTGATCTGGAACAAGTCGATGATGTTTGTATCATAGGCATTCGCCTCTGATTTACAAAGTCACGATTGAGACAAGCTTTGCTTCGTCTATAATAGATGACGTGTGTATAATTGGTTTAAAGCTGTAAATACATTAACAGTATCATAAACTAAATTTTTAGAATTTCTTTCTATATTTACTAAGTGAAAGTAAATTACATCCTTATTACATTCTGCTTTTTTCTGTTTCTTTCGTGCAAACGTGAAACCGAAGTAAAAGAAAATCTTTTTTCGGAAATGAAAAAGGATCCGATAAGAGCTGATTCACTTATTGTTAATAAAGAACTTCCTCTCAAGTCAGAGCATTACGATACCGCAAAAAACGTGAGTTCATGGACAAAAAAAATAACTGCAACATTTATACCCCTTACATCAGAAAATACCGATTCTCATACAAAAACAGATACAACTTTATCTATACTCCATACCGAAACAAAGAGTCTAAAACCAAAGATAAAACGTGCTAATCCTTTTATATCTCATGTTAATCATCCTAAACCGGTAAAGGCTGGAGACCTTGGAAGTACAGGGCTCTCAAACCAAAACATTATGTTCTTAAGTGAAGAACAAGGCTTACCAAGTTCCAACATCAGAGCCATAGCTGAAGATTCTAAAGGATCTATCTGGATTGGTCACATTAATGGACTAACCAAATATGATGGCTACAATTTTTTCACTTACAATACACGATCAGGTTTACCATCTAACTTTATAACAAAAATAATTTTTGATAAAGACAGTTCACTTTGGATAGGAACAAAAAACGGACTTGTACATTACGACGGAAATTCATTTAAAATTTATAATACAGCTTGTGGTTTGCCAGGTAATTATATTTCAGATATTGCTCTAGACAAAAATAATAACGTATGGTTCGTTTGTCAGGAAAGTGGTGTTGTAAAATTAAAAAATGATAGTCTAAAAATATATACAAACGAAAGTGGAGTTTTGGGAGACGTTAGCTTTAGAATTGGCGTTGATGACAATAACAATATAGTTGTAGGAAGTTGGGGAGGTTGGCCTTACTTTATTGAAAACGAAAAAATAATGCGCTCTGTTAGAGAAAAAGAGAGATTTATTCCGGGATCATTGATGAATAAATTATTGGGATCTAATGTAACAACTTGTATTTATAAGGACAGAAAAAATAGCCTTTGGTTTGGTTGCTATAACGGTGGTGTTATAAATTATTATCCAAATCACAGTATCCGCTATATTCCGAATACAGGATTACCGTATTTTCTATTCAACGACATTATGCAGGACAGTGACAATAAAATGTGGTTTGGAACGGGTGAAGGCGGTGCTGTTAGAATGGATAATAAGGGTTATACCATATATACAACCAAGCAAGGTTTAACAAGTAACAAGATTACTTGTTTTCTTGAAGACTCTAAAAAAAATATATGGGTGGGAACACAGGATGGTGGTGTCAATCGAATAAAACCTTCTAGTTTTAGAAATTATTCTTCATTGGATGGACTTTCCGATAAGCCAGTGGCAAGCCTTGCTGTTAATAGAAGAGGGCATGTTCTTATTGGTACTTGGGGAGGCGGCATTTATGAGTTTGATGGCAAACGATTTATACATTACGACGATGGTAAACATCTTGATATAAAAATCGTCCTAGCCATGAAAGAGAATAAAGAAGGGAACTTATTTGTAGGAACTCATCAACATGGATTTGATATGCTTTCACCTTCAAAAAATGATTCATTGTCTTACGATTCATGTTATTACTTAAGCGCGATAAAAGGTTTTGGTTCCCGAATGGCTTACGGCATATACATTTCAAAGAATGGAGATGTATGGATCGCTAATCAAAATGAACAAGGTTTAACCAAATATTATTATACGGGCTTGGATAAATATTCTAAAGTAAATGGCTTAGCAAGTAATTCTATGTATGGAATTACAGGCGATAAAAAAGGAAATATTTGGTTGATGAATTCTTTTGCCGGAATAAGTAAAATCAATAAAAATAAAATTGAACATTTTACAAAACAAAATGGTTTACCTGCAAACGAAGCCACATCTATATTTGTGGATAGCAATGATGATCTTTGGGTTGGTACAGCAGTTGGCATTAGTAAGTTTAATGGTAAAGAATTTTCATTGATCGACACCAAAGATGGTTTAAGTAATAATTTTATTACAAGTATTATTGAAGATAAGAAGAAACGCTTGTGGCTCGGTACTTCGCGTGGATTAAATGTTTTAACCCCTGATAAAACAAAACCAAAAGGATACTCAATAGAATATTTTTTATTACAAGATGGCTTAAAATCGAATTCATTTAATCCCGGTGCCGTTGTTATGGATAGCGCAAATAACATTTGGTGGGGAACAAGTAAAGGTGCTATCAAATTAAATCTTGATGAATACGATAATAAAGAATCTTCACCTGAATGCCATGTAACACAAATAAATTTAATGGATAATTATATAAATTTCAGAGCACTCAAAGATTCAATAAACAAAGGCGTAAATTATTATGATCAGGATAGTACAATGAAATTAAATGGCATAAAATTCTCTGACTTAATTCCTTATTGCAATTTACCAGTCAATCTTAAACTTCCATATAATATAAATACTATTATTCTCAATTTCTATGCCTTCAATGGAAATTCTCCTCATCGCATAAAATACCGTTATCGATTGTTGGGTTCTAATGATAGTTGGATAAATGTAAATTATCCTGAGGTGAAATATTCAAATCTGGATGCAGGTAATTATACGTTTGAAGCGCAAGCAAAATTAGAAGGTCAGGAATGGGGAACCGCTTGCAATTATAGTTTTGAAGTAAAGCCACCCTTTTGGAAAACATTTTGGTTTAGATTACTTTCTATTGGTTTAATAATTTATAGTATTGTATTTGTTTTTCGTTTAAGAAACAAACAATTATTAGATCGACAAGAACAATTAGAAACAACAGTTAAAGAAAGAACACATGAAATAGAACATCAAAAACATTTGATCGAAGAAAAACAAAAAGAAATTGTAGATAGTATCAATTACGCCAAACGCATTCAATATGCATTATTAGCACATAAAGATTTTTTGAAAGAGAATATTCCACAACATTTTATCTTCTTTAATCCTAAAGATATTGTAAGTGGCGATTTTTATTGGGCAACTAAAAAAGGCGATCGCTTTTATTTGGCCGTTTGCGATAGTACAGGACATGGTGTTCCCGGAGCTTTTATGAGTTTGTTGAGCATAGGATTTTTAACGGAGGCTATCGGGGAAAAAAATATTGAGAAACCAAATGAAGTTTTCAATTTTGTTCGTCAACGCTTAATAGAAAATATTAGTAAAGAAGGTCAGAGAGATGGTTTTGATGGAATCCTGATTTGCATTGATAGCAAAACAAAAAAAATGACGTATGCGTCGGCAAACAATGAACCTGTATTGATGCGTGACTATAAAATTTCAGAGCAACCTGGTGATCGTATGCCTGTTGGTATGGGTGAGAAAAAAGAAAGTTTCAATTTATTCGAAATTGATCTTAAAGAAAATGATGTGATTTATTTATATACCGATGGATACGCAGATCAATTTGGCGGACCAAAAGGCAAAAAATTTAAATATGGTAAATTAAATCAATTACTTCTCGATATAAGCTCGAAACCATTTGATGAACAACGCGAAATTCTACAGCTTGCATTTGACGAATGGAGAGGGGAATTGGAACAAGTTGATGATGTTTGTATAATTGGTATTGGTCTTTGATATTTGAATTGGTACAAATTTAGAGGCAGAAACCGCAAAGACGCAAAGATTATAAGCAAAGGGTGCAATACAAATATTGATTCAATTTCAACAACACTACAAAATGAGGCAGAAACCGCAAAGAGGCAAAGGATTTACGCAAAGTTCGCAAAGTAAATATTGATTCGATTTCAACAACACTACAAAATGAGGCAGAAACCGCAAAGAGGCAAAGATTTTACGCAAAGTTCGCAAAGTAAATATTGATTCGATTTCAATAATACTACAAAACATGGCAAGGATAAAAAGACAATGGTTGTAGTTTTACTTTATGAATGAAAATGAATTAGCAAACAAAATTATTGGCCTCGCTATTGAAGTACATAAAACTTTAGGGCCTGGATTATTAGAAACTACTTACAAAGAATGTTTATTTTATTTATTAAAAAAGGAAGGTCTTTATTCGGAAAAAGAAAAACCAATGCCTTTAGTATTTCATGAAGTAAAATTAGAGTGTGGATATAGAATAGATATACTTGTTGAAAATAAAGTTGTTATTGAACTGAAAAGTGTAGATCGCTTAAATGATGTTCACCTATCCCAAACACTCACTTATTTAAAACTCGGCGAATATAAATTAGGTCTTCTTATTAATTTTAATGTTGCCCGATTAAAGGAAGGTATTAAAAGAGTAGTAAATGGCCTTTAATTTCCTTAGCGTTCTCTGCGCCTTCTTTGCCTCTTTGCGGTTTCTGCCTCTAAACAAACTGCATCAACTTATAAAGTATTTCTTTTCCAAGATTTAATTTCTTTAGCGCTCTCCGCGCCTTCTTTGCCTCTTTGCGGTTTCTGCCTCTAAACCTACTACAATAACTTATACAAAATCTCCTTTTCCCAAGCCTTCCATTGTTTAGTTGTGATAGCTTCCACAATTATTTTTCTATACTTTGGTTGTGCACTAAAATATTTTACTGTTTCTGTAGCTGGTCCAGATAACCTGCCGTTATTGCTTAAACAGGCTTGCAGACAATTACCTAAAATGGCTTCATCAAAATAATTTAATTTCCTGAAAGTAGTCATTGCATTTGAGCGCGTAATAAATTCATATGAATTGGATGTATAAGCAATCAACTTATCAATAAATTCTTTATCTGTTTTCGATTCTAAAATGGAAATCTCTAACCATTTTATAATTACATTTCTCCCATTCGTTCCTTCAATGCCTTTTGTTTTATCTAAATACTTTTGTGTGTTTTGAGGAAATTGAAAAGATAATTTTTCCAATGCTGTAGCAATTGTTATATAAGATGAATCTAGCAACAAGGTTTCATAATCAGAAAGTAAAGAAGGGTCAATTCCTTTTACATTCATAATAACCGCCTTTCTTACTTGTACATCTTTATCATGTAATGCCTGCTTAATTAACTGAACACTTTCCGGATTGGTGTCATCTAATAGTTGCATCACAATCTCTGACCGTATCGCATGATATTCATTTTTTTGAAACGCTTCTATCAACGCTTTTCTTTTTTGATCAAACGGAATTACACGCATTGCAAAAACAGCGTCGTAACGATCAATCATTTTTGGTGCTTTCAACGATTGCGCTTTCAACATATCAAATGGTTTGCTAAAGCTAACTGTTTTCATTATTTCACTATTCGGATCAAATAAAACATAATCAATTTCTTTGTTTCCATTATTAGGAATTCTTACAATTTGTGTTTCCTTTTCAATCCATTCTGTTTTATTTTCAGTCATACCATCCTTGTAATGCACCTCAAACACAATTGGCATTTTAAATAAACCTATTACATCACTCGTTGCATGAACCTGTGTAACTACAAATTGGGTAAAACGTTTTCTGTCCTTCGTTAAATCTTCTGAAACTACATTATAACTGGGCTCTCCACCTTTGTAAACCCATTCATCCCAAAACCAATCCAATGGCATTCCTAATTCATCTTGAAAAGCTTCCAACAAATCATCTGAATCTACATTTGCATATTTGTGATCCAATAAATAACGTTTCACCGATTTATTATATCCTTCTCTTCCTGTAATATATTTCAACATTTCTAAAACTTGTGACCCCTTTTGATAAATATTAGATGTTGGTGTTTCTGAATGTGAAATTGATCTTTTATCTGCCGTATTAATCGCAGCAGTTTGTGCAGTACGACGAGCCCAATCAAAATGATCTTGACCAAAACATTCACGCTCCGCAGTTATATTATAATGCGTCGCAAAACTTTCCTGTAACCAATGACTATTTGAACTCCTCGCAGAAACATAATCACCAAACCATTGATGTGCTAATTCATGTGCATTTACCGAAACATAATTACGATCATTAAAACTGCGTGAATCCACTTCAAAAAAATCACCGAATAAAGTGGCTGATGTATTTTCCATTGCACCAAACATAAAATCCTGAACAGGTATTTGCGAATAAGATTCCCAACCATACGGCACACCAATTTCAGATTCTAAAAAATCAAAAATCTTTTCATTGTATTTATATGTATACTCTACTCTGTCTTTCCACTCAGGGTAATACCACTGACGCAAAGGCACTCCTGATTTTGATTTTGTTTCTTTAATCTCATATTTACCAATGCCTAACATTACTAAATAAGAAGAATGTGGATGTGACATTTTATAATGCCAGATTTTTGTTCCATCTTTTTGTTCTTTCTCTTCAACCTTAACTCCGTTAGATAAAACTTTATAATCCTTATTAAACTTCACATAAACCTCCGTAATCAATTTATCATTTGGTGTATCATAACACGGAAACCAATTTCTATTATCGACTCCTTGTCCTTGTGTCCAAATTTGTTTACGACTAATATTACTTGAATCATTCCATCCGATAAAATAAATTCCTTTGCGTGGATACGCTTCGTAAGTAATCGCTAAACTATCTTTCTCACCCCATACCAATGTTTTTGCAGGATAAAAAGTTATGCCGGCATTATTTATTTTAAATGGAATAGTTTGTCCATTTAATTTTGCTTCTTTCACATCAATACCCGGACCATCTAAAAAAAACGTATCTACTTTTGCGCGAATAGGTGTAAAAAAATGAGTGATCTTCCCTTTCACCAAACCTTTTTCAGGCACAAACTCAACATACAAACGCATGTGTTCAAAATCGAGATTATGATCGCGTGGAGAAGCTCCTGCATCATATACATACGCTTTATTTTTATTTTGTGCCACAAATGAAATGGTTGTAAAAATTATTAAAACCAATAAATAGAATTTTTTTTTCATGATAATTTATATTCGATTATTATTAAGTGATTAAATATAAGAAAATAATAAGTTTATGATAAAGGATTAAATAACTGCACTCAAAATCTCAGATACTTGTATATTTAAATGACTTTCATTAAAAATACATTTTCCATTTGAAATGATGAGTACTTGCGGCGATTGATGCTCAATATGATAATGATCAGCAATTGCACTCGAAATGTCTCTATGATTAAGGAGGTCTAAATAATAAGATTTTATTTTTGAATTGTTACTGTCTTTCCAATCCCTGTCAAATCTCTCAAGAGCAACATTACTTATATTGCATCTGGTGCTATGTTTAAAAATTAAAACCTTAATCGTTTTCGATTCTTCATCAATCCGACTTAATTGCCCTAAATCATTTAGCTCTTCCCACTTCATATAATAAAAACAAAGTTAATCTATAAAGCGTATTATCATGTATGTCATCTTAAATATTTACCAATCATCCCATTTATTGGGAAAATTCATAATTAAATTGAGTTTATTTTTATATTTGTTACACTTCAAAAAATAAATAGTTTATGAAAAAATACATCCTCTCCCCCTTATTTGTAATGGTAATTTTATGTTTATCATTTAAATCAGAAAAAAATACACCTCTTTGGATGAGATATCCTTCAATATCACCTGATGGAAAAACAGTTGTCTTTTGTTATAAAGGCGATATTTATAAAGTAGGTGCTGACGGTGGAAATGCTATGCCACTAACCCTAAGCGATGGTTATGATTTCATGCCGGTTTGGTCGCCCGACGGTAAATGGATTGCATTTGCTTCGGATAGAAATGGAAATTTTGATATTTATTTAATAGCTGCCGAAGGTGGAGAAGCCAAACGTATTACCTATCATTCAAATTCTGATTTACCATTGTATTTTACTGAAGATGGAAAGAATATTGTTTTCTCTTCTTTACGAATGGATGATGTAAATTATATTCAATTTCCTTCGGGCAGATTGCCAGAATTATATACTGTGCCTGTAAATGGTGGACAAGAAAAACAATTATTAAGTATCTGTGCAGATGACGCCAAAATAAATAAAGCAGGTGATAAAATGATTTTTCACGATAGAAAAGGTTATGAAGATAATTGGAGAAAACACCATACTTCTTCGGTAACAAGAGACATTTGGATGTACACAAAAAAAGATGGTAAGTTTACTAACCTAAGCAATTTTGGTGGCGAAGAACGTAACCCTGTTTGGAGTGCTGATGAAAAAAGTATTTATTACTTAAGTGAAAAAAGCGGTTCTTTTAATATTTGGAAAATGGAAGAAGCTGATCCAAGCAAACAATCTCAGATTACCAAATTCGAAAAAAATCCGGTTCGTTTTTTATCTTCATCTTCAAATGATTTATTATGCTACGGTTACAACGGCGAAATTTACACACAACAAATTGGCTCAGAACCAAAAAAATTAAGCATCACTGTTAATACAGATGAAAGATATCCTGTAGAAAAAAACGAAGTGTTTACAAACGGCGCAACTGAAATGAATGCCTCATCCAATGGAAAAGAAGTTGTATTTGTTGTAAGAGGAGAAGTTTTTGTAACCTCTATTGAAGGCGGAACTACTAAACGAATCACTAATACACCGGGCCAAGAACGCTCTGCTAGCTTTAGTCCGGATGGCAAAAGTATTGTATATGCATCAGAAAGAAATAATATCTGGGGCATTTATAAAACTAATCTCGTTCGCAAAGAAGAAAACTACTTTTTTAATTCAACATTACTAAACGAAGAACCAATTGTTGTTGGTAAAACAGAAGCCTTTCAACCGAAATTTTCTCCGGATGGAAATGAAGTGGCCTTTATTGAAGATCGTACTGCAGTAAAAGTTATTAATTTAAAATCGAAAAAAATTAGAACCATTTTACCGGCTGAAAAAAATTATTCTTATTCTGATGGTGATCAGTCTTTTGATTGGTCACCTGATAGTAAATACCTTATTGTTCATTTTTTACAAGATGGTAATTGGCGCACAGAAGTTGGTTTGGCTGATGCTGAAGGTAAAAACCCCATCATTGATTTAACTCAAAGTGGTTTTGATAATGGCGGTGGAAAATGGGCAATGAATGGGAAAATGATGCTTTGGAACTCAAGCCGACACGGTATGAAAAATGTTGCAAGTCATGGCAACCAATCAGATATGTATGGTTTATTTTTGACTAAAGCTGCTTATGATCGTTTTAAAATGAAAAAAGAAGATTATCTTTTATTAAAAGAAAAAGAAGATAAGGATAAAGAAAAAACTAAATCAGCAGATTCAGCAAAAAAAATTATATCTCCGGTAAAAGTAGAATTAGATGGTCTTGAAGATAGAAAAGTACGTTTAACAATTCATTCTTCTTTACTAGCAGATGCTTTAATTACACCTGATGGTGAAAAATTATTTTACCTAACACGTTTCGAAGGTGGTTTTGATCTTTGGGAAACAAAATTCAAAGAGAACGAAACTAAATTGTTTTTGAAACTAGATGCCGGCGGGGTTGGAGATATGATGTTTGACAAAGACGCCAAACATATTTTCTTTATTGCTGACGGTAAAATTATAAAAGTGAATGTTGAAAAAGCAGAAAAGAAAGAAATTCATTTTAATGCTGAAATGAATTTAAATCTTGCGGCCGAAAGAGAATATATGTTTGAGCATGCTTGGCGACAAGTAGTAAAAAAATTCTATGTAAGTGATCTCCAAAAAACAGATTGGAATTATTACAAAGAAAATTATTCTAAATTTTTACCATACATTAATAATAACAGAGATTACGCTGAAATGATGAGTGAAATGCTTGGAGAATTAAACGCGTCTCACACCGGTTGCAGATATTCTCATCGCGGTAAAAATCCGGATGAAACTGCAAGCTTAGGTGCATACTTTGACGAATCTTATAAAGGAAAAGGTTTAAAAATTGCCGAAGTAGTTGAAAAAGGACCATTAATTTATGATGGCACTCAAATAAAAGCAGGAACTGTTATTGAAAAAATAAACGGAAATGAAATTACAGCGGAGACCAATTATTATAAATTTTTAAATAGAGTTGCAGGAAAAGTTACGCTTCTCTCCCTCTATGATGAATCAACAAAAAAACGTTGGGAAGAAACTATTAAACCTGTTACTTACGATCAACTTTATAATTTGTTATACTTAAGATGGGTAAAACGTATGCAAGTGATGACAGATAAATTATCGAACGGAGAATTAGGATACATGCATGTGAAAGGGATGGATGATGAAAGTTACCGCGAATTTTATGATCAGGTAATGGGCAAATATGTAAATAAAAAAGCATTAATTGTTGATACCCGATTTAACGGTGGCGGTTGGTTGCATGATGATTTAGCAACATTTCTTGCAGGCAAAAAGTATATCGACTTTATTCCTAAAGAAAGAAAAATTGGTGTTGAGCCTGCTGGCAAATGGATTAAACCATCGATTGTATTAATGGGAGAAGGTAATTATTCTGATGCGCATATGTTTCCTGTTGTATACAAAACACTTGGTATCGGAAAATTAGTTGGTATGCCTGTGCCGGGCACTGGTACTGCTGTGTGGTGGGAGACTCTTCAAGATGCTTCACTCGTATTTGGAATTCCTGAAGTTGGAGTTGTTACAGATGGGAAATATTATGAAAATACGCAGTTAGAACCTGATTACAAGGTTGCCAATGAGTATATTCCAATGATGAAAGGCGAAGATCAACAACTAAAAGAAGCTGTAAAGGTTTTGTTGAATAAATAGTTAATTGTCCTTTTGCTTAAAGGTATTTTAAATGTATTTTTACCGATTAAGCAAAACAGAATGGAATTCAGTGCAAAGCAAATAGCCGGACTCCTCAATGGCAAAATAGAGGGTGACGAAAACGTAAACATTTCAACACTTGCTAAAATTGAAGAAGGCAAAAAAGGGAGTTTATGTTTTTTATCGAACAAACTATATACGCCTTATTTATACGAAACAGATGCTTCTATAGTTATTGTAAATAACTCGCTTGAATTAGATAAACCTTTAAAACCTACCTGTACACTTATTCGCGTTGAAGATGCTTATGGTAGTTTCGCAAAATTACTTGAAGTATATTATGAAATAAAACAAAATAAAAAAGGAATTGAACAACCTTCTTTTATTTCTTCAACTGCTAAGTTGGGCGCCGATTGTTATGTAGGAGCCTTTGCATATTTAGGTGAGAATGTGAAAATTGGTAAGAACGTAAAAATATATCCGCACTGTTACATTGGTGATGGTACTGTGATTGGAGATAATTGCATTTTTTATTCAGGCGTAAAAATATATCACGATTGCGTTATTGGAAATGATTGTACAGTTCATGCAAGCAGTGTTATAGGAAGTGACGGATTTGGTTTTGCGCCAAACTCTGAAAATAATTATAAAAAAGTTCCTCAAATTGGTAATGTAATTATTGAAGACCATGTTGAAATAGGTTCAAATACTTCTATCGACAGGGCAACCATGGGTTCTACTATTATCAGAAAAGGCGTAAAATTAGATAACCTTATTCAAATTGCACATAATGTTGAAATAGGAGAAAATACAGTAATGGCTGGTGGCGCATTTGTTGCAGGCTCTACCAAAATTGGTAAAAATGTAATGATAGGTGGTCAGGCAGGAGTAGTTGGTCATGTTAAAGTTGCTGACGGTGTAAAAATTGCAGGTCAATCAGGTGTTGCATCAACTATTGAAAAAGAAGGTGAAATTGTACAAGGCTCTCCCGCATTTGCTATCGGTGAATACAAAAGGAGTTATGTATTGTTTAGAAGCTTACAAAAAATGAATGACAGAATAAGAACATTAGAATTAACTTTACCTAAAAAATAATATACGTAATAAAACAGTTAGAGTGTCTCCCCAAAAATTCATTGACATAGATAAAGTACTTTCTGATAAAGCGCCTGCTTTAAAAAAATGGATGCCATCATTCGTTTTAAAATGGCTCAAGCGAAAATTGCATGAAGATGAAATCAACAGCATCATGCTTCAACTAAAAGACGATTATGAACTTGATTTCAATGCCAACGGTTTAGATAAATTAGGAGCAAATATTGTATCCGTTAATGCGCATCATGTTCCAAAAACAGGCGGAATAATTGTAGCTGCAAATCATCCGTTAGGAGGATTAGATGGTATGGCTTTAATAAAAGCTGTTGGGGAAATACGAAAAGACGTTCGGTTTTTTGTGAACGATGTTTTACTGAGTTTGAAAAATTACGGAAGTGTATTTGTAGGTATTAATAAAGTTGGAAGTACTTCGGCAAAATCTTTACGAACGATGGAAGATATTTTAAATTCTGGAGATGCTGTTTTATTTTTTCCTGCAGGTTTAGTTTCCCGAAAAATTAAAGGGGAAATAATGGACCTTGAATGGAAAAAAAGTTTTGTAACACAAGCAATAGATCACAAACGGTTAATTGTACCGACTTACATCGAAGGCGAAAATTCAAAATTCTTTTATCGCTTTGCCAACTTCAGAAAAAAAATTGGAATTAAAGTTAATATTGAAATGTTGTTTTTGCCTGATGAAATGTTTAAACAAAAAGGCCACACTGTAAAAATTCATTTCGGAAAACCATTTGATCCTGCAATATTAAACGATTCCAAATCACATAGAGCGTGGGCTGCTGTTATTAAAAAATATATCTACTCTGAAGAATTTAAAAAAGGAATTCCATTCGAAGAGTTCATAGCATCGTAAATTTATTTCCAGGAAAAATATTTCAAAAAGAATTTTAATTATCATTTGAAATGTAATTATTATATTTATTTGATTATCAATACTTTAAATGGATTTAAAAAAAGTAGTGAAAATTAATTTTTCCCACAGTCACAAATAAAAACTATTTCGTCAAAAATAAATCCCACATAAATTTACTTTTTTACAGTTCACTCACTAGTTCTATTTTTTTGCTCAATGAGAGCAATTTGTAGATAAACGCCATTTTAATTATAATAAAATTAGCATATCTTTGAATTAGTAAACTTACTTATGGAAAAGTTAATCCTTAAAGAAACAAAACACTCACCGCTGGTAGTTCTAGATCCTCAGACAGGAGTATTTGAATTAAAAGGTTCTTCTTTTTTAGATAATGCGCACGAGTTTTATACACCGGTTATTGAGTGGCTAAAAGAATACACAAAATCACCCGCTCCGAAAACAAAAATTTTGTTTGATTTAAATTACATCAACACTTCTTCTCAACGAATGGTTTTTGACTTACTGAAAAGAGTAAACATCATGTTCAAAGCCGGAAGTCAATTATCTATTGAATGGCTTTACGATGAGAATGATTATGATTTAAGAGATGTTGGTGAAGATCTTCTAAGCTTTATGGATTTCCCATATAAGATTATCGAAAAAGTTAGTTAATTAAAATCTATTTTATACCGGAGCTCTTAATTTTTTAAGAGCTTTTTTGTTTTTAAAAAGTCAGAGAGGTATTAACTCGATCTAAAATTAAGTTTAGATTTTAAGTTTCAATTAATATTTTACTTTTTATAAATATTATTTATTACATTTATTATCTAAGCAAATAGTTTAATTAGGATCATTGAATTTCATAATTAAACCATTCGTTTATACAACAATTTAAAAACAAAAAACCAGCTCATGAAAAAAATTATTTATGTATTTATTTGTACAGTTTTAGCAAGTAATTTTATTATTGCAAAACCTGTTTCTGTTTCCCTTGCACAAAATGTTGCAATGAATTTTTATGTGAAAAATTCTCAGAAAACTGCAAACACTTTTAATTTGACATATACAGGAATGTCCGCACAAAATTCACCTGTTTATTATGTGTTTAATGTTAACACAAGTGATGGTTTTGTTATAATTGCAGCTGATGATGCAGCGCACCCAATTCTGGGATATTCTACCGAAGGCAATTTTGTTGTGCCTGAAACAAATTCCAATATTGATTATTGGATGAAAGACAGAGCAGCAGAAATTACAGCAATTCGTAATGCAAATGTTCAGGCTGATGATGTAATCATTAATGAATGGGCAGGAAATTTTATTAAAAACGCTAGTGCTAATAGAGCTGATAATACTAATTCGATCATGACTATGAGTGTTGCTCCATTATTACATACAACCTGGAATCAATCACCAAATTATAATTCTCTTTGTCCGGGTGGTTCTGTTACTGGCTGTGTTGCTACTGCGATGGCTCAGATCATGAAATATTGGAATTATCCAAATAACGGAACAGGTACCAGCTCATATTGTGATTGTACATCATCAGGTTATACAATGAACTATGGCACACTAACTGCAAATTATGCAGCTACTACTTACAGTTGGGGTCTTATGCCAAACAGTATAAGCGGTTCCAATACTGCGGTTGCAACACTGATGTATCATTGCGGTATTAGTGTTGATATGAATTACAGTCCAAGCGAAAGTACCGCATATGTAATTACCGCGGATTATCCAATTTGTGCACAAGCATCTTATGTTAATCATTTTAAATACGACCCAACTACTATTCATGGATATTATAGAAGCCCTTATACTGACCCTAATTGGATTGCTCTTTTGGAAAATGAACTTAATATTGGCCGTCCATTACAGTATGTGGGTCAAGATCCAAATAATGGTGGACATACATGGGTATGCGACGGTTATGATGTAAATAATAATTTTCACATGAATTGGGGTTGGGGCGGAACTGATAATGGTTATTATGCTATCAATACTTTGAATCCAAATCCTTATAATTTTTCTAATAGTCACGAAGCTTTAATAGGAATAAAACCTTTACCGTATGCTAATTTTACAGTAGCAACTAATCCAACATGTATAGGACAAACACTTGCTATCAGCAATACGTCATCAAATAGTCCAACATCATGGTCATATACTTTAACAGGAGGTACTCCTTCTATTTCAACAATAAGCAACCCAACTGTTACATATGCAACTCCCGGAATTTATTCTATCACACTTATCACTTCCAACAGCACCAATACGAGTACACCTGTTGTGAAAACAGTTACAATTAGCGGACCTCCGTCGCTTACGGTTACAGCATCACCAATTTGTATCGGGGGACAGGCTACAGTAGTATCCACTGGAGCTAATTCATATACTTTAAGTAATGGGTTTACAGGAAATAATATAGTTGTTAGTCCTAGTGTTACTACAAATTACACTTTAAAAGGGTACAACGGATGTACAGATTCTACAACAGTTACCGTAGTGGTAAATCCCCTTCCTAATATAACTGCTTTTAGTAATGATAGCATCATGTGTACCGGTACAACAGTTACTTTAACTGCAGGTGGCGGAGTTTCTTATTCATGGAGCACGGGAGATACAACTCAATCTATTGTTATTTCACCAACTGTTAATACAACTTACACCATTACGGGTACCAGTGCACAGGGCTGCAGCAATACAACAACAATTAATGAAGTTGTTTCAGCTTGTGCAGGAATTAAAGAAAATGAAATTACAAATGTGTCCTCAATTTATCCGAATCCAACCAACGGAAATTTCACCATTTCTTTTAATAAAATCAGCAATAACGTATTGATTGAAGTTTATAATAATCTAGGGCAGCTTATTATGACTCAACCTGCGAAATTTTTAAGTAACACCGTTAACATTGCAAAAGAAGCAAGTGGTATTTATCAAATCCGAATTAGTCAGGACGGTAATTTGATTTATAAAACGAAAATGCTTAAAAACTAATTAATTCTTATTCATTTTCAAAAACCCTCGTCAGCATAAGCTTTCGAGGGTTTTTAATTTTAGTGCATGTCGGAAAGTTTATTGAGACTGAACTCTATTCAATAAACAGTAGCCAATCTCACAATTTTAATAAACCGTTTCTTATAATAGGGTGATTCATTAAATGTTGAAATAACAACCGCCTTATGTTTTTTGCCGGATGAACTATGCATAAAGGTTAACTCTTGGCCCACTTTCGAAATCACAATGCCAACATGACCCGGATTTCTATTCTTAGAATTTGTGCCGGTAAAAACAATGATGTCACCAACCCTCGCTGAATCAATTTCAATTTTTGGTTTGATACCTTTATATTCAATAGATGAACGTGGAATTGCTACATTAAAATGTGCAAACACATAATAAACAAAACCCGAACAATCAAAACCTGTCGCCGGTGAACAATTTGAATATTTATATTTAATTCCTAATAAAGATTTAGCAAATGCAACTATACTATCTGCACGAATAGAATCTTTTGGCACCGGAATAGAAAAAGATGAAACGGCAATTTGCGTTTTAAGAATAAAAAGGAATATAATAGCTATTCTCAATTTTTTGTCTCAAAATCAATATTATGGTATAACAATTGTTTTTTTAGTTTCTGCATAAACAGCAAAATAACCTAAACCACCATTGCTAATATTATTAGTTGGATTAGCCGGTAGCGATGATAAAAACTGACTCGCCCCTACTTCACCCTCCGCATTAGTGAGGGTATTATAAAAATCAAAAGTACTTTTTGTAATTGATTGCACTTGAATTGAAACGCTATCATTCGCAATTAAATTTGTTCTAAACGTAACCGACAATTGTTGTCCATCAGTATATTTATCAGATAAAATTCTTCCCGTTGTTGTTCCTATTGCAGCAGTATCTTTTGATGAAATAACAACTTTGTAATAATTCCCGGTTCCAATTGGGTCAGTAAATTTACATGTTACACGATACCCTGTTGTATCATGAGTAAATCTATTCAAAGTTGGTCTCAACAAAAAAGAATCAATTGGAACCGGGTTAGGCATTGTTCCATAAGATGTATAAGTATTTCCATTTGATATTATTTGCAAAAAATAAGTTCTGCCCGGAACACCACGAATAGAATCGGTTTGATAATATCCTTTACCTAATTCCCTTAGGACTTCAGCGTGTCCTGCATTATCAGAAATTTTAACCTGAGCACCCAGTATTGGCGGAAATACATTGTCGGCATAATAACTAACAGAATTATCCAACTGCACTAAATATGGAACTGAATCATTATTCAAATTACCTTGAACAACAACTTTACTTCCTGAAGATTTCACATCTATGATTACTACTTTTTCGCAAGATGTAAACGCAATTATTATTAAAATAATTAGGTAAGCTATATTTTTAAAATTTGTTTTCACCACTTAAAAATTAAAATTATAAGTTATTGAAGGCACCCATCTGAACAACGACAATTGAACTGCCTGTGTTTTTGTTGGATCATTTGGATCTTGCTGAAAAGTTATTGAATAAGGATTTTCTCTTCCATACGCATTATAAACTGAGAAATTCCAATTGGAATCAAACTTCGCCGTTTTCTTTCCTTGAACTGTTACTCCAATATCCAAACGATTGTATGAAGGCATTCTGTATGCATTTCTATCTGTATACATATTTACAACAGCGCCATTAATTTCATATTTTCCACTTGGGAACGTTGCTGCAAAACCGGTATGATATACAAATGTGGTAGACAATGTTACTTTATTACTTATTTTATAAATAGCTACTATAGATAAATTATTTATGATGTCTTGTTTTGCAGGAAATTTATTACCCATGTTTAAACTATCAAATTGGCGCCATGTGCGGGATAATGTATAAGAGATCCAACCGGTTAATTTACCATGTTTCTTTTTTATAAATAATTCTGCGCCATACGACCAACCTTTTCCAAATACTAATTGCGACTCTACCGCTTTATTAAATCGTAGATCGGCTCCATTTACATAATCAATTTGGTTTTGCATTGTTTTGTAAAACCCCTCAATGGAAGTTTCATACATATTATCTTTAAAATTTCGGAAATAACCCAAAGCAACCTGATCACCAATTTGTGGTTTTACAATTTGACTACAAGGCACCCAAAGATCAACAGGAGTTGAAGCAGTTGTGTTTGAAAGCAAATGTAAATATTGGTTAATATGATTATAGGAAGCCTTGATTGAATGTCGATCACTTAAAATAAACGAAAACGAAAGCCTTGGCTCAAAACCAAAATATGTTTTTATTGGTTGATTTTTTTTATACACACTCGAATCAATTATAGCCCCTGCTCCATCGTAAGAATAAATTGTATTCGGACCAATAGTTGTAAACATAGATTCCCTGATTCCATAATTAATTAATAACCATTTTGCAGCTGTAAATTCATCCGAAATATAAATTGCATTTTCTAAAGCATGTTTTTTTTCAATCGTTCTGCCCAAACGCACTGGCCCTGTAGAAGAAGCTGTACCAACTGTAACTTCACCCGGAATAAAAGTATGGTACATGCTTTGGAAACCAAATTTAATTTTGTGATTATCGCCAATAAAATAGCTGAAATCTTCCTTCAATGAAAAATCCTGAATTCCTGTAGTCACTTTAAATTGCGCATCACCTGCCCCTAAAACAATATTGGAAGAGTAATTTGTAAAAATAGCCGAACTATTTAAAAACAATTTATCTCCAAATAAATGGTTCCATCTTAATGTTCCGGTAGCATTACCCCAATCAATTCCAAATCCTCTACTACCGGCCTGACTGTTATTAAATGAAAAATTATCCCTTCCAAAATAACCAGATAAAAAAATACGATCCTTTTTAGTTAATTGATAATTCGCCTTTAAATTAAGATCGTAAAAATATAAAGATGTATTTCGGATGTTGCTTGGCCCGAAGGCTTTTAAAAATAAATCGGCATAGGTTCTTCTTCCTGAAATTATAAAAGATCCTTTACCTTTATTTATTGGTCCTTCAATAGTTAAACGGGATGCAATAAGACCAACTCCTCCACTCACGCTTAATTTTTTAGAATTACCATCATTCATTTTAACATCAATCACAGAAGAAATTCTTCCGCCATATTCTGCAGGTATTCCACCTTTAAAAATACTCACGTCTTTAATTGCATCAGAATTAAACACAGAAAAGAATCCTAATAAATGTGTTGGATTATAAACTACTGCTTCATCCAATAATATTAAATTTTGATCTGCGCCGCCGCCTCTTACGTAAAACCCGGATGTACCGTCAGAAACATTGGTAATACCCGGTAACAATTGTATTGTTTTAAAAATATCTTTCTCTCCGAAAAAAACCGGAATGGTACTAATTTCTTGAACATTTAATTTGAGCATACTCATTTGAGATGAAGTTACATTGCTGTTTTCTTTTTCAGTTGTAACAACAACTTCACTTAAAGTAGCAACACTTTCTTTTAGCTCAGGATTGTATTTAATGTCTTTATTTAAATTAATAGTTGTATCTATTGTTTGATAACCCGAATATTGGATACGAAATTTATAAGTACCCTCTTTTAATGTGATTGAATAAAACCCATAGGAATTTGCCGATGTTCCACTTCCCACAAGATCTGTAACTATTACATAAGCTCCGGCAACAGCTTCACCTGTTTCAAA
Organism: Bacteroidota bacterium; assembly: GCA_013288385.1. Lineage (GTDB taxonomy): Bacteria > Bacteroidota > Bacteroidia > B-17B0 > Aurantibacillaceae > Aurantibacillus. Next base: position 35,592 of record JABDBZ010000005.1, on the reverse strand, counting down.
TTCTTTGATTGTTCCACTAATGGTATGTTTTGTTTGTGAAATTAATTCCGGCAATAAAACCACAGTCAAGAAGGAAAGAATAAGTAGTTTTTTTTTCATTACAATTTATTTGTCGGACATTATTTTAATTTTAAATTATTTCAAATTATTTTTAAAGGTAATCATATTTAAGAATGAACCCTTAAACTTGTGCCAGTTAAAGTCGTAATGTATTTCTGCAAAGGAGTACTTGCAGGACCATTTATCACATTGCCTGAAGTATCAAATGCAGCACCATGAACAGGGCATGTAAAATCATTGGTTGATGATGCGTATTGCAATGTTCCACCGGCATGAGTACATGTTGCTGAAACTGCAATAAAAGCACCCGCCATAGTGCGGGCAATTATTACCCCGTTTTGAATTAAATAACCACCATTAGTTGCTAAAGCACCACTGGCAACACTAATCGTAAAATCAACAGATGATGATGTTGAAGTTGAATTGCTTGTTTTTTTGCAAGCACCAAAACATCCTGGAATTAAAAGAGCGGCTGCACCAATTCCAACTTGTTCTATAAATTCTTTACGTGTCATACGAGGTCTGTTTTATTCAGAGTTATATTGATTCAATATTATCCCTGAAAGAACTGGGTAAAATTAAATAGTTTTTCCTCTAAACAGTAAAATCGCAGATTTAGTATGTTAATTTTTCGTCTTTTTTGTGTTTTTTTATAAATCGGGCTTACCTTTATTGTGAAGCATTATAATTGCATTAAGGATTCACATTTCTAAATAATTTAAATTCAAAATCTAATTCATATTTAGCAGTTTTATGATGCAGTTTCTATCAAAATTATTCTTCTTTTTTTGCATAATTCAATCTCCTTTTTTTTCAAGAGCTCAAGATTCAATTCATGAAAAACCATTGTTAAACGAATTTAAAGAACTGGCAAAATACAACACACCAATAGAATATAAATTTGATTCCATTACAGTTTATGCAATATGTACCGGATACATTAGTACAAATAAAAAATATCCGGAGCCCGTTTTTGTATGGCTTATAAAAACACCTATCGGTAATTATTTAATAGATGGAGGCTTATCGCCAAATATTACCGATCCCGATTATTTTAAGGGAATCAGTAAAACTGTTTTTAACCATCAATTCGATTTTTACATTTATAAAACCAACAATCTTACAACACAACTGGAAAAATTAGGTGTTTCGAAAAACTTAAAAAGCATAATCTTAACGCATGGGCATTTTGATCATATTGGTTATCTCAATAGTTTAAACAAAGTACCAGTGATTATTTCATTAACCGAAAAAGATCAAATTGAAACATTTGGACAAGCTATGGGCTACGAAAAAGGTACTGAAAACCAAATTGATTTTAAACGGTGTGAAGTGATTAAATTGGGAGACAATGAAATAAAAACATTAAATAAATATATCAGTATTATTAAAACCGGACATCATACAAAGGGACACATGATGATACTTGTAAATAGTGGTAAAACAAAACTACTTTTTACGGGCGACATTAATTTAAATTCTTTACCACACGATAATGAAATTTACAAATTTATTGATGCAAAATTTAAAATTTCAACGCTCAAGTTATTTTTTAACCACGATCAAAAACTATAAATAAAATGTTTAAACAAGAATAGAAATAAGAATTAGCATTAAAGAATGAATATTGTTATTTCAATTTTATGCCTTACTTTTATATTATTAATATTTTATGATTCAAAAAAAATATTTAGCCGGTTTGCTTTTCTTGTTCTTAATTGAAACAAGCATTGCGCAACGATTTAGGGCAGGTTTTACAGCCGGTTTGGTTGCCAGTGATGTTAATGGAGCCGATACACGCGATAATGATAATGACTTTAGTAAAGTTGGTATCACGGCCGGTCTTTTAGTGAATACGCAAGTGACAGAAAAAACTATTTTGCAGTTAGAATTAAATTATATTCAAAAAGGTAGTCTGCAACGACCAGATTCTCTTAATAACGGTTATTTTAAAATCGCTTTTAATTATGTTGAATTTCCTGTTTTATTGAGACGTCGCGTAAAATTTAAGATTCGCCAAAAACCGGTAAATAGATTTGATTTGGAAGCTGGAGCATCAGTAGGAAGAATGGTAAGTTACAGATTGATTAATAGTCAGAATACTATCCTTCCACCTGCTGACAATCTTTTTAATTATACTGATGTGAGTTTATTGGTTGGCGCAGATTATAACATTTCTGATAATTTTATTTTTTGTTTACGCTATAGCAACTCGCTTATCCCTGTAATTAAAAAGAACACACCAAACTTACACTTCATAACTTATACTTATAACAGAGGAAATAATATGGTTTTTCAATTCAGCTTTAAATATATTTTAAAACCAAAAGCTGCTGATACTACTCCAAAAATTCAAGATCAATAAAAAACCTTAACACCAAATTTTAATCCGGAAGGAGATCTATTTTTTTAGATTCATTTTTATAAACTCTTTTCTTTAAAAGATATTTAGTGTCTTGTACAATTTGACGGATATAAACTGCGGCACCCACTGAATAAAACCAACCATTCAAATTGAGTCGACTATTATTGTTTATTACATACCTATAACCGCCCATAACGTTGAGGCCGAACCAACGTGTTGGTTTAAAATAAATATCTAATGCGGTACCCAAAGGAATTACATTTCCGGAACGACTAGGTAAAGATTGTTCACTGTTTTCAACCATGCTTTTTACATTGTATTTTCCAAAACCGGCTTCAATTGGGATACCAATCTCCCAACGTTTAGTTTCGATAAAAGAATACTCATAAAAAACAGTGAGATACTGAAAGGTTAAATTTTGATCTACAGTTGAATTGTCTTTTGAACGTTGTCTCTTAGAGGTATTTTGTATACTATATCCACCAATACCCAGGTTATGTCTATCAAACAGAGTAACGCCAATTTTTGCTCCCCAAATATTAACAGGAGAAGTAGTTTTACCGGTTCTTAAAAAAGAATTTCGTTGATCAATTGCAACTAAAGGAAATATTTCCCGGGGACGAAATATCCAGGTTGAATCTTTTTTGAATTGATTTCGAAGTGAATCTTTTTTGAATTGTTTTGTTTGACCAACTACAAATTGTATGGTTAAAAAAAATGATATGAAAATTATTTTAAAGCGCACAAACATTTTTAACAGCCAAACACGAGCCTTTTACTTAGACTCTTAAATTCTGAAAGGTTTAATCCTCAAAAGAACTTTCTGTAAAATTAATTGGTTTATGTTTCCGGAATGAAATGGAACTGTTAAAATAAGTGATTTTAGAAACATTATTTCTTCAATTTAACCTTTTTAGGGGTCTTCTTAGTAGGCAATGCCTCTCTAAGTTTAGCTACTTCATTTGCTAATTTACTTACTATGTCAACCAAGTTTTCAAATTCGGTTTGACCAACAAAACCATAAGGATTGTTTTTCTCATTAAAAGCAAGAATTGGTTTATCGTCGAAAAAATTGCTTACCGGTACTTTTAATAATTTTGAGAGTTTGTGAAGATAATCTGTATTAATATCAATTTCTCCTCGCTCAATTTTTCCGAAATTACCACCACTCATTCCGATCTCTTCAGCAACATACTCCTGACTTAGATCAGCTAACTGGCGATATTTCCTAATACGATCTCCTACTTTTTTATTCACATCGTAAATTTCATCAGAGCAAGTCAAAATTAATAATCATTAAATGGTAAATATTTGTCATTTAAAGAGTATTTTGTATTATTACATGATATTATAAAAACGTGCCGACGTTAAATTGGATAGGAAAAGATAAGGTTATAAATCACCACTTAGAGGTGCCTTATCGCATATTGGAACATCAATATGGCTTTAACAACGGAACAGAAAGTTCTGAAGCTTCACAAAGCGGAAATAAAATAATTCACGGCGATAATCTCGAAGCCTTAAAGTCACTTATTCCTGAATACGAAGGTAAAATAAAATGTATTTACATTGATCCACCTTATAATACCGGAAACGAAAACTGGGTTTATAACGATAACGTAAATGATCCAAAAATAAAAAAGTGGTTAGGAGAAGTTGTTGGAAAGGAAGCTGAAGATTTAACAAGGCATGACAAATGGCTATGCATGATGTATCCACGTTTAAAGTTATTACATAAATTATTGGGAGATAATGGGGTAATTTTCATTTCAATTGATGATAATGAACAAGCTAATTTGAAATTATTGTGCGATGAAATTTTTGGTGGTGGAAATTTTATTACCCAATTTATTTGGGAGAAAAAGAAAAAACCTGCCTTTTTAAGCAAACAACTCGGCTCAATAACTGAATATATAACTTGTTATGCTAAATCAAAAGATCTGGTTGGTGAATTCGTAACTTTTTCAAACAAAACAACTGAAAATAAAAAATATCCATTAAATAACGCGGGTAATTCTTTAACCATTCTTGAGTTTCCTTCAAATAGTGTTTGTTTTAGTATTAAAGACTCGGTCATAAAACCTCAAGATATGTCTGAAGGAAATATTAAAACAAAGTTATTGAATGAGCTTACAATTGAAAATCACAAAAATTCTAACTCGTTTAAGTTAGAGGGAGAATGGAGATATTCACAAAAAACACTTGAAGAAATTTTATCAAATAACGAGCAGATTTCGATAAGTAAAATTCCGTTCAGACCCAATCATATTAAGCGAGGTGGTGAAGCAAAAAAAATTCATAATTATTTAAGCCCCAGAACTTATAATATTCAGACCAACGAGGATGCTACAAACGAACTAAGTAAAATCTTTTCCGATAAAGTATTTGACTTCTCGAAACCTTATAATCTAATTGAACTTTTCTGTGAGATTTCCACTGACCAAAACTCCATTATTCTTGATTCATTTGCAGGTAGCGGTACAACCGCACATGCCATTTTAAACTTAAATAAACAAGACGGAGGCAACCGTAAATTTATTATGATTGAAATGGAAGATTACGCGAGCACAATTACAGCCGAGCGCGTAAAAAGAGTTATACTGATAAAGAAGGTACCGGCGGCAGTTTTGATTATTATGAATTAGGTGAACAGGTATTAGATGATGACAAAAATATAAACCCACATTTGGTGATTCATAAAATTCAGCAATACATTTGGTACACCGAAACACATAGTCCTTTTACAAAACAAGCCACGGCGCAAGGATATTTGGGTAAATATAATCAAACAGGCATTTATTTTCACTATGTGCCAAACGAAGTAACCACCTTAGATGATACCTATTTAATGAATGTTATTGAAAAAGCAGAGCAATACATTATATATGCCGATATGTGTTTATTAAGTGATAAAACACTCCATAAACTAAATATTATTTTCAAAAAAATACCTCGGGATATAAGTAAAATATAGCCTTTATCAAATGGAACTAAAAAAATACCAACGCTTAATAATTGACGATTTAGAAAATTTTCTAAATCATTTGAATGCAGAAAACAATATCGTAAAAGCCTACGAAAAACATTGGGCAGGAAAAGGCTACCCTATTACTTCTAATGAATTTAATGGCATGCAGCCATATAAAACAACCATTCCACAATGCCCTCAAATTTGCATTAAAGTGCCTACAAGCGGTGGCAAAACATTTTTAGCGTGTAATGCTATTTCTTCCATTTATAACTATTTAAAAATCCAAAATAAATTAGTGGTATGGTTAGTTCCATCAACCTCTATTTTAGATCAAACACTTAGTAATTTAAAAAACGCATCACATCCCTATCGTCAAAAATTAAACGAATTATTTAACTATCGGGTTGAAGTATATGATAACAAAGAACTGCAACAAGCCCAATCATTTAGCGTAACCACTGTAAAAGAAAACGTAAGCATTATGGTTTTAAGCTTTGCCTCGTTACGCATCAAAAATAAAGAAGACAGAAAATTATATCAGGATAATGGTTCTTTACTTTCCTTCTTTAATGAAGTCACCGATAAAAATTTATACTTAAACAAACCCGGGGTGGACGAGATGAGCTTGATAAATGTTATTAGGCAACTTAATCCGGTTTGTATAGTTGATGAGAGTCACAATGCGGAAAGCGCATTGAGTGTAGATATGCTAAAGGATTTAAACCCAAGTTTTATTTTAGATCTCACTGCAACACCTCGCGAGAATAGCAATGTAATTACCATAGCTGATAGCATGGCTTTGAAAAAAGAAAACATGGTAAAATTACCAGTAGTAGTGTATAACCATAAACGCGTTGAAGATGTTATAGAAAGTGCCATTAACTTACAAAAAAACTTAGAAAAAACAGCTCTTCAAAATCAAAGTAATGGAGAAAGTTATATACGTCCTATTGTATTATTTCAAGCACAAAGCAAGGGTAATGAAGAAGCAGTAACGTTTCAAAAATTAAAAGAAAAATTAATTAAAGTGTACGGCATTAATGAAAAACACATTGCCATAAAAACCGCATCCATTAATGAATTAAAGAATGAAAATTTATTAAGTAAACAATCTGATATTCGTTTTATAATCACCGTTAATGCCTTAAAAGAAGGTTGGGATTGTCCTTTTGCTTATATTTTAGCAACAATAGCCAACAGAAGTGCACCTGTAGAAGTAGAACAAATTTTAGGACGAATACTACGTTTACCAAATGCAACTCAACAAGCTGATAAAATGCTCAATATGAGTTACGTGTTTACATGTAACGATGACTTTCAAAAAACTTTAGATAAAATTGTAGATGCGCTCAACAAACAGGGATTCAGCAAATTTAATTCACGAGAAAGTGCAGTAGTTAGTTTGGAGTATGAGTTATCTTCAGAAAATATATCAACGCTAAATGAACCCCAACTTGAATTATATGCGCAAGAGTCCACTGCAGATGAATTAATAAACGAAAGCTACAAGCCAAACATACTTATTACAAATTCAGTAGCTGCTGAAATAAAGCAATATGCAATAAAAGCTTACGATAAATTAGAAACAATTGTAAATGATTTACCTGATGAAGCACTAAGTACTACGCCAATTAATGAAGAAATGATGCAAGCAATAAAAATTAGAGATAAATATTTGGAGATAGCTAAAGAAGTTATTATTCCTCAATTTATGCGCGTTAATGAACAGATAAGTGTACTGCAACCAGAAAACTATAAATTAGTGGACAAGGAATGGTTACTTAATAATTTTAAACTCTCACAAGAAAGCACCAAAATTAATTTTGATGCCATTACCGTAAATATTAGAGAGGTTGATTTAGTTGCGGAAGGTAATAAAGAATATCTACCACAGGCTGTAAAGCTAAATGCTAATAGTAAAGAATTGTTACTTAAACACATTAATACCCTGGTAGCAGATAGCCAAATAAAGCAACTAGCCGATATGATGATAAGCGCAATGGGGAAAATGCCGCCCATAACACAACCTGAACTATTAAAATACACCAAACGAGTAATAGAAGATTTGGATGAAATTAAATTAGCTGAATTAAAACAAAGCCCTGAATTGTATGCCGAAAAATTGAAAAAGAAAGTTCAGGAGTTTATGACATTATATGCAGAAGAAGAATTTGAAAAACGATTAAGCAGCAAAATAATTTTAAAAGATTCATATCAATTTCCAGCAAGCATAAGTTTGACAAAATCTTCCCCATCCGGTAACTTTGGCTTATATCAAAAAGAAGAAGCTATAAATAATTTAGAAAGCAAATTAAAAGGTGCTTTAGAAGAAATGGAAAATATTGAATTTTGGCATCGCAATCAAAGCAGGGGTTCAGGTTTTGAAATAAATGGAAACATTAATCATTATCCTGATTTTATTGTATATACAAAAAGTAAAAAAATTATTTTACTTGAAACAAAAGGCGAACACTTAACTGCAACTAACAAGATTAAATTTGGAAATTTTTACACAAAATACAGTAGTCAAAAAGTTTTTTACTTTATGGTGTTTGAAAATAATGCACCAGCCGGAGCTTATCAATTAGACGACTTTTTAAATCGGATAAAAGAAATGTGATTTCTTGCATTTAATTACACTTACAGAAAGCAATTTTCAAAATCAAGGAATTATGTAACACATTTCTTTTCCTTAACGCTTAATTTTACATCATGGTAATTGAGTTAAATAGAGTTTAATTTCATTACCAAAAGTGTAGACTAGCGAACACTAAAAAAACGGGGCGAACCTGAAAAGCCAAAAGAGTAGGAAATAAATATTAAAAAACATGAAAACAATTAAACATCTATCCTTATTAGGAATTGTGTTTGCAATTGTGCTGTCGTCATGCTCAGTTCAAAAAAGGCATTATATGTCGGGACTCCATGTTGTATGGAATAATAGCAAACACAAAATTGACAATCAAGAAATGGTGAAAAATAATTCACCAAAAAAATTAAAATCAGACGATGAAAAAGTTGTCGAAACAATTGTAAATACTGAATCTTCAGAAAATGCAATGGTAAACGACTCAGAAGTAGATAATACAATTGCCTCTACGGATAAGTCTATTTTTATTCCGGCTGCTAAAAAAATGACGATCAATCAAAAAACAACAACTAATATTGAGAGTAAAAACAATGTAGCTTCGAAATTAAACGTAATCACAAAAAAACAAACTAAAAAAGCAACAAAAAAGCCAACAGATAATGGTGGTGGCAAAGACCAACTGGTAGCTTTACTTCTTTGTATATTCCTTGGTTTATTAGGTGTTCACCGATTTTATCTTGGTTATACAGGTATGGGTGTTTTATATTTACTAACTGCAGGTATATTTGCCGTAGGTTGGATAATTGACATTGTATTATTGCTTATTCCTGATGGATTAACGCCAAAAGATAAAACAAATTATAGAGAATAAAATTTCATACTATCACCAAACTTAAGAAGGAGACCAATTGATCTCCTTCTTTCTTTCATGTTGAATTTTTCTAATTTTATTATTCTATCAAATGTTGCGTATCCGCTTTTGCATTAACTTTCTTATCCCACATTTCATTAAGCCATACAATAGCATCTTCCTTATTTTTAAATAATTTTAAAGGGCAGAAGGGTTTATATATTTTAACAAGAAAGTTACCCATTAAACGGTTGGATAATGATTTTACAACAATAGCCTGAGCTATCGTATTCTTATACATAAATTCTTTATTGGCTATCTCTCTGGCTTCTTTAGTAATGGATGAAAAAGGTGCTGCTAATACAAGTGAAAGGTATTTTTCTCCATGCGTTAATTTTACTGCAGCAGTGTAATTTTCGTTTACATCATCTACGTCAATTTCGACATTGTCAAACATTTCAGCAGTCAGTGTATTTCCACTAATTGATGTTACGGTAGTTCTTGTAGTAATAGAATTCATCTATTACAAATATAAAAAAATCTGTTTAGATTCATCATAAAGTGAAATCTACACCTTTTATGGATAAATCGTTGACATTCTTCGGTTTTATTAACCTTTTATTACCAAATCCAAAGAGTGATAGAAGTCCTTTTATCTAACTCTTATACTAATAACCATCAGTCAATTTATTTTTTTAAGTACTCCAAAAAACTGAAATTTATGTTCTTTGAAAAAATAATTTTTCATGTAGAGAAATAAAAATTCTGATAATCTCATCCATGTATAATAATAGTTTGGCCTATTTTCTTTCTTTATCGGCACAAACTCTCCATCTCTTTCCAATTCCCTAAAAGATTTTATTATATCCTGTAACCCATATATTAAAGCATTATGCCCTACCCAACTCCAGGCTTTATAATTTTCCTTCGCATTAAAATTATATTGGCCTTGTAATAAAATTTCTCCGCTATCAATTTGCGAATTCACTTTTAAAACCGTGTAACCAACATACTGATATTCTCTTTTCATTAAAGCCCACAAACAGGTGTGAAGTCCTCTATACTCCGGTGTTATTCCTTCATGAAGAACAAAAGTGCCTAACCTGGGGATTTTGTATAAACTCTTCTCAAAAAGAATATGCGAACAAATGCTGAAAATAATGTCGGGTGCTATTTCTTTTATCATTTTCAAACATTTCTCATCATGAATGTTTTTAATATTATAAACAGGGCAACTTAACTCTGTATTACCAATAAAAAAATCCGGATTATTTCTATAAAATTCTTTTTCTCTTTTTCTTAAAAAAAGTCTGTCAAATACATGAAAAGCCAGCTCATCAAAAGCCCTTATTAAACCGTATTTCGTTACGCGTTTTCCTATTTTTTTTACCCGACCAAGTGTTGTACCCCTGTCTGGTTCTAAAAATAAACAGCAAACAATTTCATGTTCTACCGACATTTCGGCAATAAACTTTCTATTGAAGCAGTTATCTCTACCTGCAAACATTATTTTCATGTAATAAACTTATTTAAATTTTAATGCCGTCTTCTACCTATACCACGGTTATGATTTCCGAATTTTTCTTTGCTAAAAAGCGAACTCAATTTCTCCTTTTGTTCATCAGTACATAAGGCTTTTATTTTATTTGCTTTTTCAACCCTCAAACGATTATAACTCTCAGAGCTAACACCAATAGCTTTTATCAGGGAATCTATATATCGTGGGTTTGAATTTTCACTATATAAAGCTTGATTAAACATCCTTTTCAAAATTTCATGATTCTTAAATAAACTATCCTTTTGTGATTCTACCTCATTATTAATTTGCTCATATTTCTTTTTTTGTTCATCAGAAAAATTAAGCTCACGAGCCATGAAATCAGTTCTTGAAAAATGTCGTCCGTTAAATCTTCCGCCACGCATACCACGATGAAAAGTACCGGATCGGGCTGAATCAAATCGGCTCCAATTTTCTTCTCTTTGATTTCTTTCGTGGTGATTATGACTTTTACGCCAAAATATTCCAACCACAATTACAATATTTACAACCATAAAAAATACGGCGATAAAAAACCAAACTTTTTGTTTTAAAAAATAACTCATCTTATTCGTCATTTAAGGTTAATATATTATTGTCATTGGTACTTATTAGTTCATTTTTTACTTCATCTTCATTCACAATTGTGTTTTCAACAGGCTGCAAAAAAAACGTCAATGCCGCCCCTGTCATAATACCAACAAAAAGTATAAGAGCAATAGAAACTCTATTTGGCATTATTAAAAAAAGACCCGGCAACTTCTGATTATTTTCCTTTTCCGGATTAAGATTTGCCAAAACTCTTGACACAAAATATGGATTTGGTTCAATTTTCTTTTCTGCTTTCATTTGCTCAAAAAGATCATACATTTTCGAGTAAAATTTATTACATGAATCGCATTTACAAATATGAACATTCATTTCAAATGTCTTACTTGGAGAAAGAGTTTCTTCACAAAAATCAATTAAACTGCTTTTAAAATGATTGCATTCCATCTTTCTTCTTTTATTATTAGACAAGCTTTTTAAAAAAAACTTGCGGGGTTTTCTAATATTTTCCTTCATAATATTTAATTAATTTTTTATGTAATGTTTTTTTTGCTCTATGTAAAAGCGATTCAACCGAGGATAAACTTGTATTCATTATTTTCGCTATTTCATTATAAGATAGTTCATCGTATTTTGCTAATGTATATGCAATTCGTTGATTTTCGGGTAAACTATTAATTACTTTAAATAAAATATTTGCGTTTTCTTTCGTCTCAAGGTTTTTGTGCGGATCTGAAGAATCAAACAAAAGTGCTTTTAAGTTTATTGCTTTTTGTAAATCATTAAATAATTTTCTCGTTTTTCTCTTTTGAAGAACGTTTAATGATTTATTTACAGCTATTCTATACAACCAGGTCGAAAGGGCAGACTCTTGTTTAAAACGATTAATTGATTGGAACACTTCAATAAAAACTTCTTGTGCAACATCTTCTGCATCTTCTTTATGATGTAAAAACCCCAAACAAACTTTAAATATGTTTAAATGGTATTTATCAATAAGAAACCGAAATGTATCTTCATCATTTTCAATTAGCTTTTTTACAATTTCAGATTCAGTCATTAAAGATGGCTACTTGAGTTAGACTGACAAATAACCAAAAACTTGCGGAAAAATTATTTTTTTTATGTTAAAATTATATTTTTCTCATTTAGAGAAAATTGAGAAGGGTTCGGATACTTCTCTCCCTTTTTACAAAAGAAAACCCCTTACAGTTATAATTCCATAAGGGGTTTGGGAGTATTCTCTTTTAATTTAACTTTTAATGCCGGCGCGCCATTCTTCAGCGGTAATTACATCTGCCTGTCTTGGAAAGACTTTAGTGGTAAGTACGCGATGAACTTCTTCATCTCTATCTGCACAACAATCAGAAAGCACCGTAATTTTATAATCCTTGTCGGCAGCTTCACGGGTTGTAGATAACACCACACCATTTGTTGCAATTCCGGTAAGAACAAGATGGTTTATTCCGAAAGATCTCAGTACAACTTCCAGATCGCTCCCGGCAAAAGCGCTTGTTCTTTTTTTAGTTATAATAATTTCGCCTGGTAATGGTGCAACCGATTCATGAACTTTAGCCGACTCTTCTGTATCAAGAGACATGGCTCCACTTTTCAACATGACAAAAGACTTATTATTAGGACTAACTTCTGGATATCCCTTTCTGAATCCGATAACTACATATATTACCGGTATTTTATTTTTTCTTGCGGCGTCTATCGCTTTCGTAATAGAGTGAATGAGCGGTAAACTATCTGGCAGCATTTTTATGGTAGGTCCTTGAACATCCATAATTAATAAAGCCGTTGTTTGATTGTTGTTATTTTGTTCCATATTTTATGATTTAAATTATTATTGATTTGCATTTACTGATGGGTCTTCTAATTCAATGATTTTTATTTTGTCTTTCTCTTTCAAAATATCTTTTCTTAGAAATGGTAAAAATATAAAAGCAATTAATAAGGCTGCAATTCCTTCTGCTAAAATAGTATTGGGTGCGCCAACATAATGGGATAAAGCCCCAATCAATAATCCACCCAAAGGTTGCATTCCAAAAAAAGCCATCGCGAAATAACTAATTGCCCTACCTCTCATTTCGGCCGATGCACTTGTTTGTATAATAGTATTACTAATTGTTATTTGAGACATCATTCCAAAACCTGATATCAAAGCAAATATTAACGCTATCGGAAGATTAGTCATATGAGAAAATAAAATAAGCCCTCCTCCAAATATTAATAAATTGATGAATAAGATTTTTTTAAGGTCAACGCCCGTTTTTAATGAAGCTAAAAAAAATGCCCCACCTACAGCTCCGAGTCCAATAAAACTATTGAGGTAGCCAAACGTAGAAGCACTTCCTTTGAAGATAACTTTTGCATAAACAGGAAGTAAAGTGCTAAAAGGCAATACCAATAAACTTGTGCAGGCAAGCATTAAAACAACAAAGCCAATTGATGGGGTTTGTTTTAAATATTTCCATCCTTCCTTAAATTCACTCAAAACTTTCTTGGTATGGATTTGTGGAATATATTCAGGAAACTTCATTAATAATAAGGACACAATTACTGCAACAAAACTTATGGCATTAATTAAAAAACAGGTTCCCGCACCAAGTTTTTCTAATACAATACCCGATACTGCCGGACCAATCATTCGTGCTAAATTTACCATTGATGAATTGAGAGCAATGGCATTGGGCAAATCTTCTTTCCGATCAATTATTTCATGCACCATCACTTGTCGGGCAGGCACATCAAAAGCATTAATTGTGCCCAGCAAAATACTTAGCGCAAATATTTGCCAAACATTATAATGACTAAACATAACCAATGCCACAAGTAAAACTGCTTGAACTAATGAAGCTATTTGTGTAATAATTAAAACACGATAACGATTGTATCTATCAGCTATGATTCCACCCAATGGAGAAAATAAGAAGGAAGGAAACTGTGCTGCAAATACGGCTAAACCCAACATAAAAGCAGAATGAGTTTGCACATATATGAGCCAATATACTGCCGTGCGTTGCATCCAGGTTCCTATCAAAGAAATAGATTGACCGAAAAAATACAACCTGTAATTGTGGCTGTGAAATGCGTTAAATATATTAATGTTCATTTATCAGTATCAAAAACATATTCATCAAAAGTAATGCCAATGAAACAAATCTCGTTAGATCTCTATTTTACCCAGATCATTGAGTTGACAATTTCATAAATCATAAACGAATGCCTATGATACAAACGTCATCGACTTGTTCCAGATCACCTTTCCAATTTTCAAAGGCCGTATTCAATGCCGATTTTTGAGCGTCAGGATTTTTGTCTAATATTTCAGAAAGTATTTCCTGAAATTGTTTGTACTTAAACTTCTTTCCTTTTGGTCCACCAAACTGATCAGCAAAACCGTCGGTAAATAAATAAAATGTTGTTCCTGTTTTATATTCAATTGTATGCGTTGTAAAAGGTTTGCGGTGACTACTTTTACCTATAGGTTGTTTATCGGCAGTAATTTCTTTCAATTCTTTATTTTCTATGTACCACAAAGGATTGTTAGCGCCGCTCCATTGTATTTGTTTGGTTGCTTTATTTATTGAAAGCATCGAAATATCCATACCATCCTGAACTTCCGCCGTGCTTTTTTCAAAAGTCTCTAAAACAAGATCAGTCACTTTGTCAAGTACTGCACCTGAATCTGAAAAGTGAAATTCTTTAACTGCTCTATTTAACGCATTGCTACAAACCACAGAAACCAATGCGCCGGGAACTCCGTGTCCGGTGCAATCTGCAGCAGCAATTAAAATAGTATCATTTATTTGCTCCATCCAATAAAAATCACCTGCTACAATATCTTTTGGCTTGTATAATACAAAGGTGTTAGATAATTTCTCTTTAATTAAATCTGTTGGAGGTAAAATCGCATCTTGAATTCGTTTAGCGTAAGTAATACTATCAATCGTTTCTTTTTGATGTTCTTCTATTAATTGTTTCTGAAGCGCTATCTTATCATTTTTTTCAATAAGTTCGCGCTTAGCGTTTCTTAATCTTCTTAGCATAGTAGCCATATAAAATATCGATAGGATAAAAATAAATTCGGTTCCATGTTTACGATATTTCTCCGGTAAGAATAATCCTATACCCATTACAATGATAAAAAACAAAATACCGGTATATCTCTCAAAACTATCTTGTTCTTTCCAACTTCTGAAATAGTAGTGCTTCAGCTTTTTATATTGTTCTATAGGTGATAATAGCATGTAATCAAATATATTTATTTTTTTTATTTCTTGCTTCAATATTCCTCATTATTTCATTTCTATTTCCCTTTAATTTTTAGATTGTCATCACAATTCTAAAATAAAAGCAAACAATATATCCATTTTTTGTTATTATAGAGAAAACTAATTGATATTTTGATGACCTTTATTAAATCCGAATTATCGATTAGAATTAAGGTAGAATATAACCCATGGCTGATTCAATACAATCAAAAAGTTTTTTTCGTTCAGGTCGATACCTTCTTTTTTGGTTTGGTAGTTTGCTTTCAAACATTGGTGCTTGGATGCAGCAAATAGCCGAACCTTGGGTGGTATTAAATTTAACCAATTCACCATTTTGGTTAGGACTCGACAGTTTCGCGTTAAATGCTCCGGGTTTACTTTTTACTCTTTTAGGCGGAGTATTAGCAGATCATTATAATCGGAAGGTGATAATATTATTTTTTCAGGCAATTCAATTTCTATGTGTTATAACCATGGTAATATTACTCTTAGTTGGTTGGCTCAAAGTTTGGATGATTGTTGTAATTTCTTTTTTAGTCGGCCTTACAGATTCTCTTTCAATGCCATCTTTCCAGTCGATTACGCCATCATTAGTGGAAAAAAAAGATATTCCTAAAGCTGTATCTCTCAATTCCACCCAATTCAATCTTTCAAGAATTTTAGGTCCGGCAATAGCAGGCATTGTGATAGTTCGCTTTGGAGCCTTAGTTTGTTTTAGTGCAAATGCAGCTTCTTATATTCCATTTTTTCTTTCGATCTATTTTATTTTTCCACGCGGAAAATTAAAAAAACAAGGAGAATCTATTAACACAAAACCTGTTCATCAATTAAAAGAATTCCGAAAAATTTTGATTAATCCTGAAATTCGAATTTCTTTATTGACTATTTTGATAACAAGTACTTTTTGTGCCCCAATTATTACATTTTGTGCCGTTTTAATAAAAAATACTTTTCATGCGCAAGCAGAATACTTTGGTATATCAGTCGCGGCATTCGGCATTGGCGGATTAATTGGAGCAGCTATCACTTTTATTCCTCTGCCAAAATTAATAAAACGAAACAGACTTGCATCAATATTAGCAATTTTTTTAGGTTTAATAATTGTCGCAATTTCATTAAATCATTCATTCTACTTCTTAATTATCCTTCTTGTTTTTGCAGGTATAACTTTAACAGCAAGCAATATTTCTTTAAACACCTCTTTACAAGAAAATGTAGAAGAGAATATTCGTGGTCGGATTGTTAGTTTATATCAATTATCACTTTCAGGAGGGATCGCTATTGGGGCACTCATCACGGGTTATACAGTTACTCAATTCAATATTTCAACTGCCTTACTTATAAATGGAATAATGGCTTTAATATTACAAATTTGGCTTTTGCGGACACAATTCAATGTTCAAATAAAATTACATTCCAAAAAAACGCTAAATCACTAAAACCAGGGTTAAATTTTATTCATCAAAATATTTTTTGTGCATTCAAAATTTGTTCATACTTTTACAAACCAAACGGTCGGTTTTATATCATAAATTCAAAATCTTTTAATAAACATCACACATGAAAACATTTAAGAAAATACTCAAATGGCTAGGCGTTGTACTCTTAGTATTAATTGTAATAGGCACAACCTTATATTTAATTTATTTGCGACCATTTATGCAAAAAATGAAAGTCACAAATGTTGTAAAATACGACAAGCAACTTACTCTTGTATTAGGTGGTGGCGGCAACAGTGGAATACTGACTTCCGACAGTTTAGTAATTGTTATTGACACTAAGATGGATGAAGCGGCCGAGAAACTATCTAAAATGGTGAAAGAAATAGCCGGCAATAAACCTATTATAGTTATTAATACACATTTTCATCCTGATCATACCAAAGGGAATACATATTATAAAGGACAAACAATTATTGCCGGAGGAAATTACACCAAAGAATTTTGGACAAAAGAGGCAGGTGAAGAAACACTACCAACAGAATGGGTAAAGGATAGAATGGATATTAAAATGGGAGATGATACTGTTACAATATTTAATTTCAACAAAAATGCGCATACAGCAAGCGACGTTTTTGTTTACCTCCACAAAAGAAAAATGTTATTTGGTGGAGATGTCATCTTAAACAAACAAGTGCCCGTAATGATGGGTGTTGCTGACCCATATGGATATATAGAAGCAATTGACGTTGTAACCAAACAATTTGATGTTCAGAAAGTAATTCCCGGGCATGGTCCTATGGGAGGAGTTGAGATTATTAACGATTTCAAAAAATATTTTGATGACATGCAAACAGCTGCAAGCGATGACTCAAAAAAGGATCAATTGATTGCAAAATATGAAGATTGGGGTCAGGTGCCAATTTTAATGTCGCCCGGTGCAACAATAAGCGCAATCAAAAAGAAAGCAAACAAATAAAATTCAGCTCGTTGTTTAAGAACTTAATAAAACAATCTGGAATTTTCATGTCCTAAAATGAACGATTCAAAAGAACATATTTTAACCACTTCACTTAATCTTTTTTTGCAAAAAAATTTTAAGGAAGTAACCATGAAAGAAATTGTTGAAAAAACCGGACTCTCAAAAGGTGCGTTCTATCACTATTTCAGTAGTAAGGAACAGGTTTTTGAAGAAGTGATGAGTCATTTTTATGCTGATTTAATTATTACAGATTACAGCAAATTTTCCCAAACGTCATTAGTCCAATTTTATAATGATTCTTTAAATGAAAAAAAGAAAAAATTTAATTCATCTAAAATAAGAGACGCTCACGAAAAAAAAGTATTCACATCTAACCATTACTTTTTAATTTTTGATGCCATGAAAATGTTACCAGATTTTAAAAAACAACGTGCGCAACAACAAAAAGATGAGTTAAAAGCCTGGATAAAAATAATTCGTATCGCAAAAAAAAATCGTGAAATAAATTCTCAAATAAATGATGAACAAATAGCTAAACTATTTATTTTTTCTTCAAAAGGTGCTGGTCTTAATTGCATTATGGCAGACGATTTTGAAAACTCAAAAAAAGAAATAAAAACATTGTGGGATAATTTATATAAGGAACTGAAAAAATAATATTTATGGAACAAGAATCAAAAAAGAAAAAACCGAGTAAACTAATAGTAATTTCAATAATAGCAATTGTAATTGTTGTAATCGGTGTTATTTATTTTATTAACGGATCAGCAGTCGAAACAAGCGATAATGCGCAATTAGATGGAGATATTGTACCAATTAGATCAAGTGTTACGGCTTATATTAATGATATCCGATTTAAAGATAATCAAGTAGTTAAAAAAGGTGATACACTCATTTTGTTTGATGCTGATGAATTAAAAGCAAAATTGGCAGAAGCAGAAGCAGCTTTAGACAATGCCAATGCAAATTTACTTTCTGTGGAAAATAAAGCATCCGCAAGTCATGAAAATGCTAACGCTTCACAAGAAACAACAGAATCTAATCAACAAAGTATTGTTGTAGCAAAAACAAAATTAGAAAAAGCTCAAAAAGATTTTGACAGAATAGTTGAACTTCAAAAAATAAAAGCCGCAACACAAGAGCAATTAGATAACGCGCAATCTAATTTACAAATTGCAAAATCAGATTATGCTAAAAGTGTTAGCGAACAAGAATCTTCGGTATCTTCTTCACTTGGTTTAAAAGCACAAGCAAAATCAGAAGAAAATCAAATTGATTTGGCCAAAGCACAAATTAAACAACGTGCAGCAGAACTTGCCCTTGCAAAAAAACAATTATCGTATGCAACCGTTATTTCGCCATGTAATGGTATTGTTACTAAACGAGCAATCCAGCAGGGGCAATATGTTTCATCAGGGCAATCACTATGCGTTGTAATTGATAACGAACATTTTTGGATAAGTGCCAATTTTAAAGAAACACAATTAGCGCAAATTAAAATAGGAAACACAGTAGAAATTAAATTAGATGCTTATCCCGATTTAAAATTAACCGGTAAAGTTGAGTCTTATTCAGGTGCAACAGGTGCTAAGTTTTCTTTATTGCCACCCGATAATGCTACGGGGAATTTCATCAAAATAACACAACGTTTTCCTTTGCGTATTTCAATTGATAATTTTCCTAAAGAAAAAAATACTGAAATTTTTCCGGGATTAAGTGCTTTTGTAAAAGTAAATACAAAATAAAATGGAAGCAGTTATTTCTAAGGAAGAAATATATCCAACCGGCGCTGCCAAATGGATTTTAATTGGTACAGCTATTTCTTGCGCCATATTAGAGCTCATTGATACTACAGTTGTAAATGTTTCTTTAAGAGAAATCAGCGGAAACATTGGAGCCACTACTACAGAAATTGCCTGGGTAATTACATCTTACAGTATTGCTAACGTGATTGTAATTCCGCTTTCAAGTATGCTATCTAATTTGTTTGGGAGAAAAGTATATTTCACAGCATCCGTTATTCTATTTACATTTTCATCTTTAATGTGTGGCCTTTCTACAAGTTTATGGACACTTGTTTTTTGGCGTTTCATACAAGGCTTAGGTGGTGGTGGTTTATTATCAACCGCGCAATCAATAATCATTGGCGCATTTCCACCGAAACAAGCCGGCACCGGAATGGCCATTTTTGGAGTAGGTGTTATTTTAGGTCCAACTTTTGGGCCGGTTCTCGGAGGTTACATTACAGATAATTTTTCGTGGCATTGGATATTTTTTATCAATGTTCCTATTGGCTTTCTTGCTGCCGTTTTATCCTGGAAATTTGTAACTGATCTTGCAGATGCATCTAAACTCATTAAAATAGATTGGTGGGGGATATTATTTTTAATTGTGGGAATAGGATCTCTACAATATGTTTTAGAAGAAGGTGGCACAAAAGATTGGTTCGAAAGTGATGAAATTATTTTCTTCTTTATTTTGGCAATGTTTGGACTTATAGCATTTATTATTCGCGAATTATCAATAGATTATCCGGCCGTAAATTTACGTTTGTATAAAAGTTTTAATTTGGCAATGGGTAATATTATGAACTTGGTAATAGGTTTAGTTATTACCGGATCTGTTTTTATTTTTCCTTTATTTACACAAGTTTCATTAGGATGGACTGCCACGCAAACGGGTGCCTTCATGATTCCCGGAGCAATGGCGACTGCTGTTGGAATGATATTAGTAAGTAAAATTGTTGGTGGCGGAACAAATCCTAAAACAGTTATTCTAGTTGGTTTAGCAATGATGTCTGCTTTTTTAATTCTTATGTCTTTTTCCGGACCGGATTCAAATAGCAGTAATTTTTTCTGGCCATTTATATTACGTGGTATTGGTGCAGCATTTATGATGATGCCAATACTAACATTAGCAGTAGCAGGTTTAAAAGGAAAAGATTTAGCGCAAGCAACTGGTTTATCAAACATGCTTCGTCAGTTGGGAGGAGCAATTGGTGTTGCCTTGATAAATATTTATCTCGATCATCAAAATGCGGATATCAAAAATAATATGATTTCAAATATCTCTGATTATAATTCTATGACTTCAGAAAGATTGGCATCCTTCACTCAAATGTTTTCATCAGCCGGGTACAGTACTGATGAAGCTGCGCAAACCGCTAATATTATGGTAGATAATTTAGTAAGTAAACAACAAATGCTTCTCAGTTACAATCATGGGTTTATGATGTTAGGGTTGGCAGTGCTTCTACTCACTCCGGTTATTCTCATGATTCGCTATAAAAAAGGAGAAAAATTAGAAGCAGTAAGTGATCATTAATTGTATTAAATAAAAAAGAAATGAAAAAAATAATTTCAGCTATATTCTATATCATCTCTGTTTCTTTGTATTCGCAACAAGCAAACAATTTAAATATTAGTCTGCAACAAGCTATCGATCTTGGTTTAAAAAACAGATACGACAACCAATCACATAAATATAATCTTGCTGTTGCTGACAATAAACTCAATAAAAGCAAAAAAGAATGGATACCTGATATCTCCGGTTCCGGCAATATGCGTTATAGTCCGCAAATACAAGCAACGTATATACCTGGTGGCTTTTTCGGCCCAAATCCTTCATTGGTAGCGTTAGGCGCAAAAAGCACTTCTATATTCGGGCTTGATTTGAATCAGAATATTTTTAAGCCGGCTATTATTACGGACGTAAAAATTGCGAAAAATAATTTAAAACTTGAACAAGAAAAAAATAAACAAGATGAAAATAATATTAAAGAACAAATAGTTCTATCTTATTTAAATGTGCTGTTAAAAAAATTACAAGCTAAAATTACAGCTGATGATGAGCAGCGTTATAAAGAGTATGAGCAAGTTGCTGAAGGAAAAGTAAAACTTGGGACATTAATTGAAAATGATTATTTAAAAGCTAAATTGGATTATGAAAATGCTAAAGTAGAAACACTAAAAGCAAAACAAAATTATGATTTGGCTTTAGATAATGTAAAATATCAAATAAATGTGCCCGTTGAAACACAATTATTTTTATCAGACAGTATTAACTCTCCAAATTTTTCACCGGATAAATTTGCAACAAAAGGTGATGCTGCTAATAGAACAGAAATTAAGCAATTGCTATTAATGCAACAAGGCAATAAATTAGAAGTCAGCAAAAACCGTCAAAACGCAATTCCGTCAATCGCTTTATTTGCTAATTACTCCAAACAATTTTTATATAACAATTTCGATTACACGCTTCGTCAATGGTGGACTCCTTTTAATTATCTTGGTTTAAAATTAAGCGTGCCTATTACATCCAATTTTAAAAATTATAATAACGTTCAGGAATACAAAATAAAATCTTTACAAACTGACTTAGATTTGAAACAAAAAACAGCAGATATTAACTACGAAATTCAAAAAGCCTCAACAGAATTAAACAATGCATTGCAGAATATGCAAACCACAAAAAGTAATTATGATCTATCAAAAATTATTTACGAAAATCAAAAACAGCAATACAATTTGGGTTCATTATTGTATAGCAATTTATTGGATACTGACAGATCTTTAACCACAACCGAACAAAATTATATTAAAGCGGTCTATGATTATTTATTGGCAAATGTGAATTATCAAAAAGCCATTGGGAATTATTGATTAAATTAAAAAGATCTGTTTTAATCCACAACCAAAATATTATTGGATGAATTAAATATTTCCGTTGTCTTTATGAAGAATATTATAACTCAGACACCGGCACCACCAAATACACAATCACTTTGTCTGCGCCTTCCTTGTTCTTTTTCATAACCCCATAATCGCTCGCATTAATTGTAATAGTACCACTAAAAATAGCTTGATTTTTACCATTCTCATTAAAAGTGAATGGAATTTCGATAGGTTTTATAGAATCTTTCATTGTTAAATTTCCCTTCGCAATATATGTTCCTCCCAAAGTGATAATTTCAGTGGATGTAAAAGAAATCTTAGGAAATTTTCCAGCATCAAAAAAATCAGAAGACAATAAATGCGTTTCGTGTTTTTCATTTCCCTCTTTTATAGTATTTACATCAATGGAGGCCGTTATTTTGGATTCTGATAAATTTTTTTTGTCAAAATTAATAGTTGCATTTAAATTTCCGAAAGTGCCTTTTTTATTTTGAGCAGGCAATTCAAAACTTATTTTACTGTTTTCTGAATCAATTTTCCATTTTTTGGCGAGAGTAAAAGCAGATACTAGCAAAAATATAACAGAATAAGTCGGTAATTTTATGTTTTTCATATTTCGATTTCTAACTCTTTTAATAATCGGTTATTTCAAAATTAGCCATTTTATATATTGCTTTTTTAGCGTTAACAAGTCATTAACAATACATAAAAGTTTAGGGAGAAATACCACAACAATATTTAAAGCAGCTACGAATAAAAAAAATGAAAACCTTATTTCATTATAAAACCCTGATAGAATTAACTATCAGGGTTCAGGTTCATTAGCAAACGAAATTAATTCGAAAATCTATTTTATTTTTTGCAACAAAGCAACTTTATAAGTGTCGGTTCCATCAACCATGTTTCTATATAAGTTAGTCCCTGGATCGCGATAAAAGTTTTTCAATGCTAACTCTGCTTCCAAACGTCTTTTTTTACCAAGTCCTGGAATTTTAAATGCCCAAAATGAATTAAGCATATCTTCGCAAAACACTTTAACACGTGCCATATCCTCATCACGTGCAATTACCGCTTCTTTGGTTACATCACATACTTCAATCACCTTCATTCCAATTGACTCTAAATAATCAAAACAAGGTTTCCATGTTATTTCCGGAATTGCATTTCCCCAAACGAAATAACCATTTGGTTTCAATATCCTATACATTGTATTAAAAAACATTTTATCTTCATCGGTAATAATACCAGGCATTTCTGTTACATGTGTTTCATTAACTGCCACAAAATCGGCCGACGCATCTTTTACAGAAAGTTGTGTTGCATTTGCCCAGGTTGCTTTTAAACGACCATTTAATTCAGGAACAAATTTACGCTTACAAGTTTTAATTGCAGCTTGTTGCATATCAACTGCTTCATATGTGCACTCTGGGAATACGGTTTTTGTTACATGATGCGCGCCGGCACCTGTACCACAACCCATTTCAACTATATTAACTTTACCATTTAATTCTTTTACGCGGTTTTTTACCTGTTCAAAATGATATAATCCCGTGTACGCATTTCTACCAAATCGTTGTGGTTCCGAATCAGGAACAGGTTTTGGTCCCCACGCTGAAGGCCATGCATAACCCCATGTATTAAATGTCCACTCGTATTTTGTACCATGCTCATCTTTCACTTCGCCCATACTACGGTATAACGCGTATAACAATGAATAGATTGATTGCTTGTCATAATCATCTTCAGAAACGTCTCCGTCTGTTAACGATATTGTTTTCTTTTTTTCTGTGAGACTGCTTATAACCCATCCGGCAAGGATCCATTGCAATTGAGTTTTCGAATAATCTGCGTCTTTACTTAACGATTTTAGTATGTTCATTTATTTCAATTTCGGCTAAAGAAAGGTATTTTTTTAAGAATGGCAAACTATTTTTTACTATTGTGTACCCCATAAAAACCAAAACCCCTGAATCATAATGATATCAAGGGTTTCATTTTTCTACTTGAGGCTACTAGTTAAGGCTTTGCTTACTAAAATTGCTTTACGTGAGATGAGAACTTCACCAAACTATTGAAGAATTATTTTTTTAATGCTTTCTCCTTTATCAGTCTTTACTTTCATAAAATAAATTCCGGGACTCATATCTACTGTACTGATAGATACAACTGGGTTTTGATAATTAATTTCTTTTAAGGAAACAGTTTTTATAGTTTGTCCAATAGAATTCACAAAAAAAATGTCAGTTTTTTCATTTAAGTTGTTTTGAAAAAGAAGATATATTTCTCCTAACGAAGAGGGATTTGGATAAATAGAAAAACTAACAGGATTCAGATTTTCTTTTATGCCTGTAGAGAAAGAAGCATTCACACTTCCAAATTTACTAATAGTAGTACCTGAAATGACGGAAGTTTGCGATGATAATGAAAGCAGATAAAACTTACTGTTAGATGAAAAATAATCATAGGTTACCTGATCAATTGTACCACTTAAAGATCCGCTAAACACAATATGGGTAACTACTTTTACTCTTAATACATTATTAAAAGAAAAATTTGGAATGTTAAGCGTGCCAGTAGCGTCGCCGCTTGTAGTTACAGTACCAGAGGTGTTTAAGCCGTTAAAATTATCTACGTAAGTATCAGAATAATTAGAACCATAACTGAAAGGAAAAGTTACGAATGAATTTGAGTTTTGTAATACATTACAACTGGTACCGGAAACCGATCCGAGATAATCAATAGTAGTTGCAGTGTTATAAAATCCATAAGTAGTTCCATCATACTTGACGATAGTTGCGTTGGAAAAACAAGTTGAATAGGAAGTGCTCGACAAAGGCATAAAAGTACTGGAATAAACCGAACTGGTTTGTGCGTTTACCCATGGAAAATTCCATATTTGATTGGTTCCTGATGTTCCAAAGACCAATCCTGTTGTATCAATACTCATACTACTCTGAATATCACCAACAGCTGGTTTAATTGAAGAAGTTAAGGTGTATTGTGCTTTAATAATTGGACACAAAGCGATAAGGTAGATGAATAAAAGTTTTTTCATTTTTAATTATTATAAACAAATATAATAAAAAAAGATCGCTTAGGTTTTTGGTCTAGTTGCAATTGCTGCTATATCTTTTAAGTGAGAAAGGCTGTAGGGCTCAGAAATAGGAGAAAAATATTCGCATTAAATAAGAACCCCCAATAGAATTAACTATCGGGGATTATCTGGAGGTCCCGTCCAGGTTCGAACTGGAGTAGCAGCTTTTGCAGAGCTGAGCCTAACCACTCGGCCACAGGACCTTATTAGAATTATGAATTATAAGTGTTGAATTATGAATTGTTGATACAAAATCTTAATTCATCCTTATAAAACCCAAATTCCGAAGGGCTAGCAAAATTAACAAAAAAACTGCATATTGTAGCATCTTTAAAAACATTTTTATGCTAGTAAACAGCAAGTTACCCAACGTAGGCACAACAATATTTACCACCATGGGCGCTTTGGCTCGTGAACATAATGCCATTAATCTTTCTCAAGGGTTTCCCGATTTTAGTTGTGATATAAAACTGCTTGATCTGGCTAATAAATTTATGGTAAATGGTTTTAATCAATATGCACCCATGCAAGGAGTAATTCAATTGCGCGAAACCATTGCGGAAATAATTTCTACCTGTTACAATGCAACTTATAATCCTGATACTGAAATTACAATAACGGCAGGTGCAACACAAGGTATTTATACTTCCATTGCTGCATTTATACATAAAGGTGATGAAGTAATTGTTTTTGAGCCCGCATACGATTGCTATATTCCCGCTATTGAATTACACGGGGCAAAAGTTATTCCTGTTCAATTATCTTATCCTAATTTTAATATCAATTGGGATGAAGTAAAAAGTTTGATCAATGCAAAAACAAAAATGATCATCATCAATTCGCCACATAATCCAAGTGGCACAACATTAAATGAAAGCGATCTTAAAAATTTAGAATCACTCGTAAAAGATAAAAATATAATTGTACTCAGTGATGAAGTATATGAACATATGGCCTTTGACAATCAACCACATCAAAGCGTAGCAAGGTATCCATCTTTAAAACAGCAAAGCATAATTGTTTCTTCCTTTGGGAAAACAGTACATACCACGGGTTGGAAAATTGGTTATGTTGCAGCACCAGATTATTTAATGAAAGAGTTTCGCAAAGTGCATCAGTTTTTAGTCTTTGCAGTTAATCATCCTTTTCAATTAGCGTTGTCAGAATTTTTATCAGATAAAAATAACTACTTAGAATTAAAAAATTTCTACCAACACAAACGCGATTTGTTCAGAAAAATGATTTCAGGTTCCCGCTTTAAAATTGAACCTTGTACCGGAACTTATTTTCAATTACTAAATTATTCGGCAATTACTGATGAAAATGATTGCGATTACGCCATTCGCTTAACTAAAGAAAAAAAATTAGCCAGCATTCCTTTATCTGTGTTTTATACTAAACAAACAGGTAATAAATTACTTCGTTTTTGTTTCGCTAAGAAAACAGAAACTCTTGAAAAGGCAGCTGAGATTATTAATTCGTTGTGATTTGTAATCAAAGTAAACTAATCCATACCGACGGCAAATATTTAATGGTCTAAATAATAAAGTAAAAAAATCTCGCATCGGCATTAAACATTGTAAATTATAAAATGTCCTATGGACTATTTTAAAATAACAATTGCTATAATTATAAATATTGATATAGTTTAGTATTCATAAATTTCTGATAGAATTTTGGCGTCTTCCAATGAAAGCGATAACCTATGCTAAAATTATTTGTAACTGAATTTGCTGTAAATGATAATATATTTTTACTATTATATACATTATAATCTTCCATAATCGAATATAATAAATAAAACTTCTTCAAATTTAAACCCATCGAAGCACGTCCGGTTCCACTCCAGGAAATATAAGAAAGACTTCTTTGACTTTGCGTGAGATCATAGGTGCGCCATTGTTGTTCTGGACCAACAGTAAAATAACCAGAAATAAACCAGGCCTTATAGATTACAAGCGTGGCAGCAGCACCAACATTGCATGCAATATTTATAGATGTAAATCCTTTCATATTACTGTAATCATTATATAAACTCCTTGCCTGAATTGGGATCATAGCACTATCATTTGACAAATTATAATAGCTTAGACTACCCCCAAAAATAAATGTAGCAGCACTTTTTAATTGCCGATAATTACAACCAAAACCAGATTTAAAGCAATAATTTTTATAGTTTTTGAAATACATAAATCGTGTCATAAATAAAGAACTTACCAGATCTGGTAATACATAGTATTTTCCCGTGTTTTTAAAAGTACTATCAAAACTCGATGTGTTGTTATCATAAAAACCTTTGAACCTTCGGAAATAATTTTCAGATACCCATCTATTATCGCCAACATTTAAACCAAGATTAAACATATTTGTATAACCCTTACCAGAATTATTACTTGGAGGCTGATTTGATGTGCCAAAAGCAAATTGAAACTTATCATAATTTAAAACAACGCCGGCAACTAAATTAGATTCCGCAATAAAATTATGTTGCGAAATGCCTCTCTTATCCGTATTTATTAGTTGGTTAAAATCAACATTGAAAGTTCGGTATTGCTGATAAAGGCCAACGATTAAAACGGTTTCAAATTTGTGGTATTTCAAAGTATCCCAATTCTTTGGTTTCCTGCTGTACTTAACATCAAAATCTTCACTCGATTGTGAGATCAAGAAAATTGGAAATAAAAAAAGTATAATTACAAAACCTCTGAACATTTTTAATTAGCTTTATACCACGTAAATTTATAAAAAAATAAATATGCCGTTAAATTTTGAAAAACATATTGATAAATTAATAAACATTATTGTAGAGTATACACCGCAAGTAATCATTGCTTTTGTAGTATTAATTGTTGGTATATGGCTCATAAAAAGGATCTCTCATCTTGCTGAAAAAGCCATGTTGAAAAGAGATCTGGATATAAGTTTACAAACTTTTTTGTCAAGTCTACTTTCAATCGGTCTTAAAGTTATTTTAATTGTAACTGTTGCAGGAATGTTAGGTATTGGAACCGCTAGCTTTGTTACCATATTAGGCGCAGCCGGTTTAGCCGTTGGTTTAGCATTGCAAGGTTCGTTATCAAATTTCGCAGGCGGTGTTTTAATTTTAATTTTTAAACCTTTTAAAGTTGGGGATACAATCGAAGCACAAGGACAAACAGGAGAAGTAAAAGAAATTCAAATTTTTAATACCCTTCTTTTAACCGCTGATCACAAAATTGTGATTTTACCAAACGGTGTATTATCCAACAATACTATCGTCAACAATTCGCGTTCCGGAAAATTAAGAATTGACGTTCACTTAACCGTTAGCACTGATAATAATTTGGATACTGTAAAGGCAATTATTTATAAAGCATTAAGCGAAAATCAAAAAATTCTTAAAGAACCTGAACCGCAAATATTCGTTGGAAAAATTGCAGATGGCGCAGTTAATATAAATGTAAAACCTTTTTGTTTACCTGATAATACCTCATCTCTCATGAGCGAATTATATGATGAAATTAAATTAGCATTCGATCAAAATAATATTAAGCCACCAATTCCTAAACGACAAGTTCAATCTGTTACCGACGCAACCGATTTTTAATATGACAATTACAGAAGCTCAAAAGAAAATAGATGATTGGATCAAACAATATGGTGTTCGCTATTTTAACGAGTTAACCAATACTGCTTTATTGATGGAAGAAGTTGGAGAAGTGTCGCGCATTATGGCCCGCAGATACGGTGAACAGAGCGAAAAAGAAAGCGATAAGCAAAAAAAACTGGATGATGAATTAGCTGATGTACTTTTTGTACTAATTTGCATCGCCAATCAAACTGGAATAAATTTAGAACAAGCCTTGGAAAAAAATCTGGAAAAGAAAACGAATCGTGATAGCGAACGTCATTTAAAAAATGATAAACTGAAATAGTCTATAAATATTTCTTCAACCAAGTAGTTTCCAAAGGTTGTAAGCAATTCGCAAATTCATCTGAATTAGAAACAGCGACATTATAAATTAAAGTCTTAGCCGAAATAGTTTTTGAAACAAGGAGCTCCTTTATTTTTGAAGCATTTACTACTTCCACTCCACTTTCTGTTTTAAACGCAACCAATAATCTGTTTAATAATTGTAAATGATATTCGGTTTCAAATTGCTTTATTAATCTCACCAATTTATCAATGCTACAACCACTGGCATTATACTGTGTTTCATCAACTTTAACTACAATAAATCTATCCGACAAAATTTCAAAACTCGCGCTTAAAGGTACATCATGCGCTTTCCATGTTTGTACAAAGACTTGCCCTTGCTTATTAATTTCTTTTAGAAGATCCCCTTCTAATTTTTTATCGCTTAAATAAACCCAAACTTTTTCCATTAAAATTCCGGATTAATGCCTGTATAATTATGCGGTGTGATTTCTTTCAGTTCTTCTTTTATTGAATCACTCACTTTTAAAGTTTCAATAAACGAATGCAATGTTTCTTTTGTAATATGTGTATTTGTGCGCGTCAAATCTTTTAATGCTTCATAAGGTTTTGGATAAGCTTCTCTTCTCAAAATAGTTTGAATTGCTTCGGCACAAACAGCCCAATTATTATCCAAATCCATTTTAAATGCATTTTCATTCAGAATCAATTTATTTAATCCTTTTAAAACACTTGAGTAAGAAATTAACGTATGAGCAACTGGTACACCAATATTTCTTAAAACCGTGCTATCGGTCAAATCGCGCTGCATTCGTGAGATTGGGAGCTTTGCAGACAAATGTTCAAATACGGCATTTGCAATCCCCAAATTACCTTCCGCGTTTTCAAAATCAATTGGGTTTACTTTATGCGGCATTGCAGACGAACCAATTTCTCCTTCTTTTAATTTTTGCTTAAAGTATTCCAGACTAATGTAAGTCCACATATCTCTACTGAGATCAATTAAAATGGTATTCATTCTTTTAACCACATCACACCAAGCGGCTAAATTATCATAGTGTTCTATTTGAGTAGTGAATTGCGAACGATTCAAACCCAAATCTTCGTTCACAAATTTATTTCCGAATTTAACCCAATCTATTTTTTTAAAAGCGACGTAATGTGCGTTGAAATTTCCTGTTGCTCCACCAAACTTTGCGCTGTACGAAATTTCTTCCAGTTGATCTAACTGCGCTTCTAATCTCTCCACATAAACCATTAATTCTTTTCCCAATTTTGTTGGTGACGCGGGCTGACCATGAGTTCTGGCCAACATGGAAACATCTTTAAACTCAACGGCTAATTCATGTATTTTTTTAATGACATCAGTTAATGCTGGAATTAAAACTTCTTTACTCGCGTCTTTTATACTTAGTGGAATGGATGTATTATTAATATCCTGAGACGTTAATCCAAAATGAATAAACTCACTATTTTTTTCAAGTCCTAATGGTTTTATTTTTTCCTTAACAAAATACTCAACAGCTTTTACATCATGATTGGTTGTTTTTTCAAATTCCTTTATTTTTAATGCATCAGCTAAAGAAAAATTCTTGTATATAGAATGCAATCCTTTTTTTTGTGAATCGGTTAATTTTGTCAATTGAGGCAAATCAAGATCACATAAAGCGATAAAATATTTTATCTCAACTAAAACACGGTATTTAAACAAAGCGTATTCCGAAAAATAATTATCCAACGCTTCAGTTGTTTTTCTGTAGCGTCCGTCAACCGGAGAAATAGCTGTTAAAACTGACAATTCCATAGTTTTATAGGTTTAAAGCAAAAGGTAAAAGTACTACAAAAAATTAGGCTAAAAAAGAGTAAATTTGCACAATGATTCAGGAAAACAGATCGGTAGCATTTCACACTTTGGGGTGTAAGCTGAATTTCAGTGAAACGTCGGCTATTGCACGATTATTTGCTGAAAAAGGCTTTGTTAAAAAAGATTTTTCTGAGGCGGCAGATATTTATGTTGTGAATACATGTTCCGTTACCGAAAATGCCGATAAGGAAACGAAATTGATTGTAAAAAACGCACTTAAAAAAAATCCAAATGCATTTGTAGCTATTGTTGGTTGTTATGCCCAATTAAAACCAGATGAAATTGCAAAAATTGAAGGCGTTGATGTGGTACTTGGTGCTTCGGAAAAATTTAAATTATTAAATTATATAAATCTCTCACAAAAAAATACACATGCAGTTATTCACAATTGTGAAATTACTGAGGTAAATACTTTTGTTGATGCTTATTCATCGGGCGATAGAACACGGTCATTTTTAAAAGTACAAGATGGTTGTGATTACAGTTGTACTTTTTGTACAATACCATTGGCAAGAGGAAGCAGCAGAAGTGATACGATTGAGAACGTAATAAATAATGCAAAAAAAATTGCAAATCTGGGTGTAAAAGAAATTGTTTTAACTGGAGTAAATATTGGTGACTTTGGTTATGGTAAAGTAATTGAAGTTGACGGAAGGAAGAAACGAGAATACACTTTTTTTGATCTTATCAAAGCGCTTGATGAAATTGAAGGCATTGAGCGATTTAGAATTTCTTCGATAGAACCTAATCTTTTAAGCAAAGAAATTATCGAATTTGTTGCAAGCTCTAAAAAATTTGTTCCGCATTTTCATATGCCTTTACAGAGCGGAAGCAATACCATTTTGAAAAAAATGAAACGCAGATATGTGAAAGAATTATATGAAGAACGCGTACAACTCATTAAAAGTCTAATGCCAAATTGTTGTATTGGTGTGGATGTTTTGGTAGGTTTTCCTGGCGAAACAGAAAAAGAATTTAATGAAACTTATGAGTTTTTAAATAAATTGGATGTTTCTTATTTACACGTATTCACTTATAGTGAGCGCGAAAACACTGAGGCAAATGAAATGAAAGATATTATTCCAATTGTAACCCGTAAACAACGGAACAAAATGTTACGGATTCTTTCTGCTAAAAAATTGCATCACTTTTATTCTCAAAATATTAATACAAATCATTCAGCTTTATTTGAACAAGAAAATAAGAATGGCTTCATTTATGGCTTTACAGGTAATTACATAAAAGTAAAATTACCTTACAACGAAGCTTTAGTAAAAGAATCGGTTCAAATAAAAATCAATAGTTTTGATGAAGAAGGTGAAATGAATGCTGGGCTACTAAATGAATTTTTTTCCATTTAATTCCAAATAAACGCAGACCGAATTTTTAAAACAGGGTGAAATTGTGTTAAAAAATTTAATATCGGTATATTAAAAAATTTGATATTACCGATATTAATTGTAACTTTGTGGTATGTGGAAGATAGATGTGTTGGATATTCGCGAAGAAATGAAAGATACCTTTCAACGTCTTCAACTGAAAAAAGAAAAACTTCAGAAAGGAAGACCATTGCCGCAAATGGCACTCAATAAAATAAAAGAAAGTCTATCCATTGAATGGACATACAATTCCAATAGCATTGAAGGAAACACCCTTAGTTTAAGAGAAACTCAAATGGTATTGCAAGAAGGTATAACCATTAAAGGAAAATCATTACGAGAACATTTTGAGGTTCATAACCATAATAAAGCTATTGAGCATTTATATGCAATTGTTGCAAATTCATCAAAATTAAAATGTGCAGATATTCTAATTCTGCATGGATATGTAATGCGTAGTATTGAAGATGATTTTGCCGGGCGTTTACGTTATGGAGCTGTAAGAATAAGTGGAGCCAATTTTGTTCCTCCGGCAGCTCATAAGGTATCAAAGCTCATTGATGAACTGGTTGATTTCGTAAATCAAAATCCACTCAAATTAAACGATATTGAGATGGCTACTGTCTTTCACCATAAATTTGTTTGGATTCATCCTTTCTTTGATGGAAACGGCCGTACCGTGCGCTTAGCAATGAATCTATTTCTCATGAAAAAGGGTTATCCACCGGCAATAATTCTCAAAGATGATCGCAAGAAATATTACGATGCTTTAAATCAGGCAAATAATGGAAATTACCAAAAGTTGATGTTGCTTATGTCTCAAGCCCTTGAACGTTCACTCAATATCTATTTAAGTGCAATGCCTGATAATACCACTGATTTTGATTCCATTCAAAATTTAGTAAATGAAGAAAAAACACCTTATGGTCAAGAGTATATTAGTTTATTGGCCCGAAGAGGCAAAATTGATGCTTACAAAGAAGCTGGTGTTTGGTATACTTCAGAAGAAGCTATTCATAGTTATGTAAATAAAAGAAAACGAAAACGTTAATAACTCAGTTGATTTTTTCTTCTTCTAATTAATAAAATTAAGTTCTTATTTATTGATATTTAGTACTTGTATTAATTCTATAAAAATGGCGCAAAGCAAGGTTAAAGTTGGGATCATATTTGGGGGACAAAGTAAAGAACGCGAAATTTCTTTCGCAGGAGGAAGAACTGTTTATGACAATTTAAATAAATCTATTTTTGAAGCTATTCCGTTATTTGTTGACAGCTTTGGAAACTTTATTGAACTTAATTGGGAATATATTTACAAAGGAACTATTCGCGATTTTTATCCACCGGTTGAATTTCTTCCCAATGAATCACATTTTCAATATTACGCTGAAAACCTTGGAGCTTTAAATGAAGAGCAACAAAATAAACTGGTCGAAAAAATTGGCAAAAAAATACCTCTACAAGAATTAAAAAATAAAATCGAATTCGCTTTTTTATGTTTGCACGGACCATTTGGCGAAGACGGAAAAATACAAGGTTTGTTTGAGTATTATCAAATTCCATATAGTGGCTCGGGCATTTTGCCTTCTGCAATTGGCATCGATAAATCTGTTCAAAAACAATTGATGGTAGAAAAAGGATTTAATAGTCCAAAATTTTTAACCATTGATAGAAATTCATGGGTAAACGGAACTTGCAAAAATGCTTTTGGCGAAGTGAAAAGTAAGATTGGTTTTCCTTGTGTTATAAAACCTGCTAATCAAGGATCAAGTATTGGGATAACCATTTTGAAAGAAGAAAACGAAATGGATTTTATGCATGCAGTTGAAAAAGCTTTATTTACGCAGTGGATTGATTCGCAAGAATGGAATACAAAAAATGAAGAGGAAAAAAACAGTTTTATCAAAAAAATTACTGATATCCGCGAAGGAATTGGGATGCCAGTATTAATAAGCATTTATCCTGATAATAAAGCACTCTCAACAGAAAAAACAATCTATTCGCCTGACGATCTTTTAGTAGAATTCAATGCAAGTTTTAAAAGTGGCGGAATGATGTTGCAAAGTTTAGATGGAGAAAGTACAGTGTTGATTGAAGGTTTTATTGAAGGCAAAGAATTCAGTTGTATTGTTGTTGAGAATGAAAAAGGAATTCCAATCGCATTACCACCAACAGAAATAAAAAAAGGAAAAGAATTATTTGATTATCGAAGCAAATATTTACCTGGTTTATCACGCAAAATTACACCAATTGATTTACCTACAGAACAAATTGAAGCTATTCGCAAAGATTGTGAACGCTTATTCTTAGAATTAAAATTTGATGTGTACGCTCGTATTGATGGTTTTTTAAGTACCGATGGAAAAATATTTTTGAACGATCCTAATACAACTTCCGGAATGATGCCTTCATCGTTCTTCTTTCATCAAGCTGCAGAAATTGGATTGAATCCGTCCCAATTCTTAACTTTCATAATAAGTACCTCTTTAAGAAAACGTATCATTCAGGCAAAAGGAAATACGGTTTATAACGAATTAAATTTAAAGTTAGAAAATCTTATTCATAAAGAATCAAACGCAGCTTCCTTCAAAACAAGAGTGGCAGTGATACTTGGAGGTTACTCATCCGAACGTCATATTTCTGTTGAAAGCGGAAGAAATGTTTTTGAAAAATTGGCTTCATCTGAAAAGTATTTTCCTATTCCTGTTTTTTTATGCGGAAGTGGGGAAAAACATGAGCTCTATCAAATACCAATTAATTTATTATTAAAAGATAATGCCGATGATATTAAAGAAAAGATTTATTCTTTTAAAGTACATCCACTTGTCCAAAAAATAAAAGAGCAATGCGCATCCATTATTGAAAAGTTTTCAAACAATAGTTTACCGACACCAGTTACTTTAACCTACGAAACTCTTGCAAAAGATGTAAGTGAAGTATTTATTGCGTTGCATGGCAGGCCAGGTGAAGACGGAGCTGTACAGGAACAATTGGATAAAGTTGGTTTAAGTTATAATGGATCCAATAAAGATAGTTCCAGAAT
>JABDBZ010000004.1:74633-75895 GCA_013288385.1 Bacteroidota bacterium | reverse complement strand
AGGAAGCTTTATTTTTTAAAATATCCGACAAAAATATTTCCGAATTGGCGAACATGGATGTTATTTTATTAAATGATTGGTTCTCGGGGATAGAAAAAAAATTAAGTAAACAACAAAATACAATTGCTAAAGAAGTTTTAAAAGAGATAAGAGCTCGTATTGGGTTTTTATTGGAAGTTGGTTTAAGCTATGTAACATTAAATCGATCTTCCAGAAGTCTTAGCGGCGGAGAAGCGCAGCGGATTCGTTTGGCAACCCAAATTGGATCACAGTTGGTTGGTGTGCTTTATATTTTAGATGAACCAAGTATTGGTTTGCACCAACGCGATAATGAACGTTTAATTACTGCGTTAAAAAATTTACGAGATATTGGTAATTCGATTATTGTTGTTGAACACGATAAAGACATGATTATTGAAAGTGATTATGTAATTGATATTGGTCCTGGTGCAGGTGTACACGGTGGAAGGCTTGTTGCGGCTGCTACACCAAAGGATATGTTGAAATTAAATACTGTTACTGCGCAATACATTAATGGTAAAAAGAAAATTGAAATTCCTAAACAAAGGAGAAAAGGTAATGGTAAAAAAATCTCATTAAAAAATGCAACCGGCAATAATTTAAAAAACGTATCTGTCGATTTTCCTTTGGGTAATTTTATTGTTGTTTCAGGAGTAAGTGGCAGTGGTAAAAGCACATTGATTAATGAAACGCTTTACCCAATTTTATCTTCTTATTTTTATAAATCAGAAAAAAAACCATTGGCATATAAATCAATTACAGGTTTAGATCACATTGATAAAGTAATTGACATTGATCAAAGTCCTATTGGACGTACACCGCGAAGTAATCCTGCTACATACACAAAAGTTTTTGATGAAATCAGAAGATTATTTTCTGATCTGCCCGAAGCAAAAATAAGAGGATATTTACCGGGAAGATTTTCTTTCAATGTAAAAGGCGGTAGGTGTGAAGGTTGCGGTGGTGCAGGAATAAAAACAATTGAAATGAATTTTTTACCTGACGTTTATGTTCATTGTGATGATTGCAATGGTAAACGTTACAACAGAGAAACGTTGGAAGTGCGTTACAAAGGTAAATCTATTAGTGATGTTCTCAATATGACGATTGAACAATCCTGCGATTTTTTTCAATTGGTGCCAAATATATTTCGCCAACTTAAAACGTTGAATGATGTTGGTCTGGGTTATATAACATTAGGCCAGCAAGCGACAACACTAAGTGGAGGTGAAGCACAACGC
>JABDBZ010000004.1:71867-74623 GCA_013288385.1 Bacteroidota bacterium | reverse complement strand
GCACAACGCGTGAAATTGGCTACTGAATTAAGTAAACGTGATACAGGGAATACGTTTTATATTTTAGATGAACCAACTACTGGTTTACATTTCGAAGACATTCGTATTTTATTGGACGTATTAAATAAACTAGTAGATAATGGTAATACGGTTTTAGTGATTGAACATAATATGGATATTATAAAAATGGGAGACTGGATCATTGATCTTGGTCCGGAAGGTGGCAAGAGTGGTGGAGAGATCTTATTTCAAGGTACACCGGAAGAATTCATTAAACAAAAGAATAACAGCACTGCTTATTATCTTCAAAAAGAGTTCAAACGGTCTTAAATATTACGGAATTCTCAAAAAATGAATATGTTTTTGTTAATATCTCCCGTTTTATAGGGCTTTGAGGTCTGATTTTATTTGCTTTCTTGTAGGTTACAAATCAATTTTGTATTTTTATTAGATTGAAGAAGATTGTTTTCATATTATTTATAATACTTTTTAGTGGTTTCCTTTCTGAGGTTTATGGCCAAGCTGGCGGCAAAAAAAGGGAACATCGCAATCAAAGAAAAGGTAGTTCTAAGTTTAGAGGAGCTAAAAGTGCAGGAAATGCGGATGCTTTTGCGAGAGGTGGCGTCAATAAACGAACATCAAAAAAAAGAAGCCAAGGTGGTTGGACATATAGACCAACTCCAACTTCCAAAAAGCAAAGACGTGAACAGAGATACCTTTTTTCTCGTTATAGAACTAAAGGCAAACGTTTCAGAGATGGGATTTTGGATAGACAAAATACTGCCAGAGCCGGAAGAAGAGAACGTGGTAATAAAGTATTTCACAAACGAAAGTTTTAATCAACACAGATCCCTCATATCACGAGGGATTTTTTATTTTTGTCAAAATTAATCTATGAACGTTTTAATCTTAGGATCGGGTGGAAGAGAGCATGCGTTTGCATGGAAAATAGCTCAAAGTAAACAGCTTGAGAATTTATACATCGCTCCCGGTAATGCCGGTACTGCTTTGTGTGGAACAAACGTTGCGATTCAGGTTAATGATTTTGAAGCGATCAAAAAATTGGTTTGGGAAAAAGGTATTGATCTCGTTTTAGTTGGGCCTGAAGACCCTTTGGTAAATGGTATTCATGATTTCTTTTTGAATGATGATGTTTTAAAAGATGTAGCTGTAATTGGTCCTAAAAAAGATGGAGCACTTATAGAAGGAAGTAAAGATTTTAGCAAACGTTTGATGGAAAAATATAAAATTCCAACTGCCAGTTTCATGAGCTTCACAAAAAATAATTTAGAAGAAGGTTATAAATTTCTTGAAACATTGAAACCGCCTTATGTTTTAAAGGCGGATGGTTTAGCTGCTGGCAAAGGTGTTTTGATATTGGATGATTTGAATGAGGCTAAAACAGAATTAAAGAATATGTTGTTGGATGCTAAATTTGGTAATGCAAGCGCAACTGTTGTAATTGAAGAATTTTTACACGGAATAGAATTATCTGTTTTTGTTTTAACGGATGGTAAAAGCTACAAAATTTTACCTGCAGCCAAAGATTATAAACGCATTGGTGAAGGCGATAAAGGCTTAAATACGGGTGGAATGGGGGCTGTTAGTCCGGTTGCATTTGCAGATAAGGATTTTATAAAAAAGGTTGAAGAGAAAGTTGTAATTCCTACTATAAACGGATTACGAAGTGAAGGGATTGATTACCGAGGTTTTATTTTTGTTGGATTAATGAATTGCAATGGCGAACCATTTGTGATCGAATATAATTGTAGAATGGGAGATCCTGAAACGGAAGTAGTTATACCACGAATTAAATCAGACCTCCTTGATCTCCTAGATGGTGTTGCCAAGCAAACACTTCATGAAAAAACGTTTGAAGTGATTAATGAAACAGCAACTACAGTTGTTTTGGTGAGTGGCGGTTATCCTGAAGATTATGAAAAAGGAAAAGTTGTAAAAGGTTTAGATAGTATAAAAGAATCACAAGTGTTTCATTCAGGTACTATTTTAAAAAATGATGAGGTGCTCACAAGTGGTGGGAGAGTTTTTGCTATAACATCTTTCAGTAATTCTATAGAAGGTGCAGTGAATAAGAGTATGAAGGCTGCACAACAAATACAATACGACAAAAAATATTACCGTAAAGATATTGGACAGGATTTAATTAATTGGAAAAATTAAGTCAAATTATTTAGGAGCAACTGTATTCGCTTCTCTATAAGATAAAATAAACTTGCTTAAATTTTCTTTTTCCAGATCGGTTAATTTGGCTTTCGGAGCCATATCATTGATTTCATGTTTCCATTTTTTTTCACTGAAGCTTGTGATTTCAAAGTTCTCATGACATTTGGTGCATTTAGTTCTGTAAATCGTATTTCCTTCTTGTAACTGTTCAGTTGTTGAGTTCGGCCAATTTTTTTGTGCAATACTTAGTTCTTTTTCGCTTGGAGCATAAGCTGGTGTCGCAACTGGAGTAGTTGCACTTTTCTTGGTTTTACATTGAATTAAACAAATTGCTGTAAATAGTATCAATATGTATTTCATATATTTATTTTGTTTTTAAAAATTTTGTAAGTGCTTCCCAATACTCTTTGTTGTCTGGATTATTACTCCATAAGGCTTTGGATCCATGCTTGCCCTCTTTTTTCGGTTTAAAGAAAACCATTTTTTTATTTTCAACACCCTCAATTAATTTTTCAGTTTCTTTTATTTCTTCTTTTGAGCAAGTAATAAAAACAGGAATTTCTAATTTTTTT
>JABDBZ010000004.1:0-71857 GCA_013288385.1 Bacteroidota bacterium | reverse complement strand
AAACTGTTTTTTACAACATTTTCTTCTTTAAAATAATCACCCGGACTAAAAGAAACAACGGCTTCAACTTTATCTTTTTCAGTTGCCGCAATTTTTAAAATTAGGGAAGACGAATATGAACTTCCGACGAGTGTTATTTTTTTATTGTATTTATGAAATAAATAATAAATAGCAGCTTTAATATCCGGCTCCGCATCTTCGTAATCATTTGGTTTGCCTTGTTGCTTTGCCATCTGTGCAGTTTGGTTTATGTCTTTGTTGATAGAATCTCCCGAACGTTGATCAATGGCCAAACATATATAACCTAATTTATTGAATTTTGGAGCAGTTTCTTTATACTCGCCTTTGCTATATCTGGCTTGATGACAGAGTAACATGATTTTTTCATCCTTAGATTTTACTTCGTATAAATTGGCATGGATTAATAAACCATCGAGTGATGGAAAAAGAGTTTCTACTTGACTTTTACAAAAAATGAAAGATAAAAGTAGAGAGATAAATATTTTTGTTTTCATGTTTATATTTTTATTATTATAACTAGAACATCATCTATTAGAGACGAAAGCGAAGCTTTGTTTCAATCGTGACTTCTAAGTTATAGGCGAATGCCTAAAACCAGAACGTCATCGACTTGTTCTAAACTGCCTTTCCAGTCCAAAAACGATTTTTCAACTTTTGTTTTCGCATCTTCAATATTTATTGCTTGTAATGCTATTAATTGTTCTTTGAAAACTTTTGTCTTTAATTTTTTTCCTTTTTCTCCTCCAAATTGATCTGCATAACCATCAGTGAACAATACTAACATTTCATTTTTGAAAAGCTCAAATTCGTGTTGAGTAAATGGTGCAGGCTTGTGTTGCTTGCCTACAGGTTGAGCGTCGCCTTTTATTTCGAATAAATCATTTTGTTTTACAATCCAAATTGGGTTATTGGCTCCGGCAAAATATCCTTTATGTGTATCCAGATCCAATAAAATTAATGAAATGTCCATCCCATCTTTAACATCATTTTCCTCTTGTCGAAAAGATTCTTGAATAATAAAAGATGTCTTATTAAGAATCTCAGCAGGCTGTGTTAATTTAAATTCGTCAACACATCTATTTAAAGCATTTAAACAAACAATACTTACTAAAGCGCCAGGTACACCATGTC
Organism: Bacteroidota bacterium; assembly: GCA_013288385.1. GTDB lineage: Bacteria > Bacteroidota > Bacteroidia > B-17B0 > Aurantibacillaceae > Aurantibacillus. The sequence continues at coordinate 70,705 of JABDBZ010000004.1, read as the reverse complement.
CTGTGCAATCAGCAGCTGTAACCAATACTTTATTTTGATGTTTTAGTTTATGGATCCAATAAAAATCACCTGCAACAATATCTTTAGGTTGATAATAAATAAATGAGTTGGGTAAAAGAGATTTGAAATAATCTTTTGATGGAATTGCAGCATCTTGAAGTCTTTTTGCATAATTAATAGAGTCGATGATCTCTTTATTTTTTTCTTCAATAATATGTTTCTGTTTATCCGTTTCTGTTTTTTGTAATTCAATTAGTTGTTTGGCTTTATTAATTTTTTGTCGCGAAACAAGAACTAATAGAACTAATCCTAATAAAAGTACCGAACCAACTACCATAAATTTTATAGTTGTTGATTTTCGTGAAATAACTTCTTCACGTAATCCTGCTTGCTCTTTGAGATTATTGTTTTCTGTATCTTTTAAATCACTTTCATATTTTGCTGTTAGATCTTCAGCAATTTGTTTATTTTCTTCATTGAGAATTGTATCTTTAAGTGCGATAAATTTTTCGTAATAAATAATTGCCGAATCGTTTTGTTTAAGTATGACGAATGTTTTTGCGAGTCCATCACAAGAATTCATTTTGGAATAGGTATCTCCGTTTGCTGAACTTATAAGATAAGCATCTTTAAAATATTTGATCACTTTTAATGCCAATTTTTTATCCTTATTTTTTTCAGCCAAATTAAAAAGATTACCTCCGTAATTAATATTGAAAGTATATAATTCAGGAAGTTTTATTATTTCTGCAATTTCAATACTTCTTTCATAATTGGAATTACTTTCAATTAGAAAAGAGATGTTTTTACTTACGGAATAAAGATCATGATAAGCGCTTCCAATATTGTTGTAATTGTTTGCTATTCCAGCAGAATCTTTTAAACTTTTTCTACATTCAAGAGATAGTTTGTAATAGGTAATGGATTTTAATGTAGCGTTGGTGTCTTCTGTAATTTGGCCAATATTAAAGTAAGTTACACCCTGGTTGTTTAAAATAGAGCCTTTAAGTTCTATATTGTTTGGATCAATATACTTTAAAGCCTTTTCATAATTTTCCAAAGCTCTTTCTAAATCATTTTTTGTTTTTTTTACAACACCAGATTGAGAATATGTATTGGCTAAACTATTGTAGCAATTATAAATACCTGTTCTATTATTAGCGGTTTGAGCAATTTTTAATGCTTCAAGTAGAAATTTAATTGATTTATCAAAGTTTGAAAGTCTTCTATAATTGACACCTAAGTCTAAGCAAAAGGAAAGGTAGGGTGATGGATAATTTGGTAATCGTGGATCGTTATAAGTGAATAAAAGGGAATCAGAAAGTTGCTTATAATTACCGGAACTTTTAATTATCATACATTTCTCAAATTGACTTTTGAAATAAAATTTCGTGTCGTTTAGTTTGAGAGTTAGTTGAACAGCTTTGTGGGCGTATAGCAGAGCACTATCATAATTTATTTTTTTAATCTTTTGAGCAATCGATATATAATTTTTTATTCCAGTTGTATCTGATTTAAAGTTTTTCTCAATTGCTAATAATGAATCTAGTCTTTTTCTTTTCTGCGCATTTAATCCACAGGTAGCCAGAATCAATATAGTAATGAGAATTGAACGCATTTACTATTTACTTAAATATAAATTCCGTTCACTATAAACATTTTGGAAATATTCATCATTTAAATCATCAATAAAATAAATTGCTTCTCCGGTTGATTTCATTTCCGGTCCTAATTCTTTTTGAACCTCAGGGAATTTCTCATAACTAAATACCGGGATTTTTATGGCGTATCCTTTTTTCTTTGGCGCGAATTTAAAATCCTTCACCTTTGCACCTAACATTACTTTTGTAGCGTAGTTTACATAGGGCTCGTCATAAGCTTTAGCAATGAAGGGTACAGTACGACTGGCACGTGGATTTGCTTCAATAATATAAACCACTTCGTCTTTAACAGCAAACTGAATATTAATTAAGCCAACTGTTTTTAAAGCAACCGCAATTTTTTTGGTGTGATCTTCAATTTGCTTCAACACATTTGTGCTTAAATCAAAAGTTGGCAACACCGCATAACTGTCACCACTATGAATTCCTGCAGGTTCAATATGCTCCATAATACCAATAATGTAAACATCTTTTCCATCACAAATGGCATCTGCTTCAGCTTCAATGGCACCTTCTAAAAAGTGATCTAGTAAAACTTTATTGTCAGGCAGATCATTTAATAATTTCACAACATGTTGTTCTAATTCTTCTTCGTTGATAACAATCTTCATGCTTTGTCCGCCCAGTACATAACTCGGACGAACCAAAAGTGGGAAGCCTAATTCTTTTGAAAGCGAAATTGCTTCTTCAGCATCTTGAATTACACCAAAACGTGGATACGGAATATTATTTTCTTTTAAAAGATTTGAAAAGCTTCCTCTGTCTTCGGCAAGATCAAGTGATTTGAAATCGGTGCCAATAATTTTTATTCCGTAACGATCTAATTTTTCAGCAAGTTTCAAAGCTGTTTGCCCACCTAACTGAACAATTACACCTTCCGGTTTTTCATGTTGAATAATATCATAAATATTTTCCCAGAACACAGGCTCAAAATATAATTTATCTGCGGTAGAGAAATCTGTTGAAACGGTTTCCGGATTACAATTGATCATGATGGTTTCGTAACCCATTTCTTTAGCTGCAATTACACCATGCACACAACTGTAATCAAACTCAATTCCTTGTCCAATACGATTAGGGCCGCTTCCAAGAATCACTACTTTTTTCTTATCAGATCGAATGCTTTCATTTTCATCTTCAAAAGTAGAGTAGTAATAAGGAGTTTTTGCTTCGAATTCTGCCGCACACGTATCTACTAATTTAAATACACGATTAATTTTTAATTCATTTCGTTTAGTGTACACTTCACTTTCTAAACAATCTAATAAATGTGCAATTTGACGATCAGCATAACCTTTTTGTTTTGCTTCATATAAAAGATCTCTTGAAAGTGTAGATAAATCATATTTAGAAATTTCATTTTCAAGAGCGATCATTTCTTCAATTTGTTGTAAGAACCACATGTCAATACGCGTGAGCTTTTGAATGGTTTTAATAGAGATGCCTAATTTCATTGCATCATAGATCATAAATAAGCGATTCCAGCTTGGGCGTTCTAGCGCTTTTAATAATTCTGCCTGATCTTTTATTTCTTTTCCATCTGCTCCTAATCCATTTCGTTTGATCTCTAAACTCTGACATGCTTTTTGTAAAGCCTCCTGAAAGCTGCGACCAATACCCATTACCTCACCAACCGATTTCATTTGAAAACCAAGTTCGCGATTACTACCTTTAAATTTATCAAAATTCCAACGCGGAATTTTTACAATCACGTAATCTAAAGTTGGTTCAAAATATGCAGAGGTCGATTTTGTAATTTGGTTAATTAATTCATCTAACTGATAACCAATTGCTAATTTACTGGCAATACGTGCTATTGGATAACCTGTTGCTTTACTTGCTAATGCTGATGAGCGAGACACGCGTGGATTAATTTCAATGGCAATAATATCTTCATTTGAATCATTACTTACTGCAAATTGAACATTACAACCACCGGAAAAATTACCAATACTGCGCATCATCTTGATAGCCATGCTCCGCATTTTTTGATATGTACTGTCGCTCAATGTCATTGCTGGCGCTACAGTAATACTGTCACCAGTATGCACACCCATGGGATCAAAATTTTCAATAGAGCAAATAATTGTGACGTTATCATTTTTATCGCGCAACAATTCTAACTCATATTCTTTCCAACCTAAAACTGCTTTATCAATTAATACTTCGTGAATTGGTGAAGTTTGCAAACCCCGATTTAGCAAGCCATCAAATTGTTCTTTTTCATAAACTACTGAACCACCACTTCCACCGAGTGTAAAAGAAGGTCGGATAACCAAGGGAAACCCAAATTCCTGAGCAACAGATTTTCCTTCTAAAAACGACTTAGCAATTTTGCTTGGCGCCATTGGAATCCCAATTTCGTCCATCAATATGCGAAATAGATCACGATCTTCAGTCACTTTGATGGCATGTGTATCAACGCCGATCATTTTTATATTATGCTTTTTCCAAATGCCTTGATCTTCACATTTCATAGCGAGATTTAAGGCTGTTTGTCCACCCATTGTTGGAAGCACTGCATCTATTTTACGTTCGTTTAAAATTTTAATAATTGATTTTACCTCTAACGGTAATAAATAAATGTGATCAGCAGTTACCTTGTCTGTCATAATGGTGGCAGGGTTGCTATTGATCAAGGTAACTTCAATACCTTCTTCTCTTAAACTTTTTGAGGCTTGAGAACCGGCGTAATCAAATTCGCAAGCTTGGCCAATAATAATTGGACCAGAACCGATAATTAAAACTGATTTTATGGATGAGTCTTTTGGCATATTTTTTTAGTTGGAACGGGTTAAACCGCATAAAGATATGGGTGGATGGCGGCTAAAAAAAAATAAGATATTGACGAGATAATAACAATGGAAACGAGAGTATAGGTTTGAGTTTGTTCTGAAAAACTATGTGTAGTAACCGCAGAGGACACGGAGAAAAAGGCGCAGAGGTCGCTGAGCGGTTTGTTTTCTTACAGATCCTTATAAATTGCTTTAAATTTTCTTCAATTTAAAATGATATGTTCTTTTGACATCCGTTAGGTCTTTGTCCAAAAGAATAAACCCATTTTTTTCATATTTAACGACTTTAAAATTACGTACTAGTTTGCTTAGCTTAGAACCGTTTCTGGAAATATCTTGCGAATTATAAAAAACTAAAGACGAATCATTTTTATGAAACTTAAATTTACTTGCAGTTAGATTATGAGGGATAGCAGACTCCTCCATGTCCCAATCGTAAATTAGAAGAGTATCATTCTTGTTAAACTTTAATTTTTTCAATAACTTTTTTTGTTCGATTTTAGTTGTGTCATAAATCATTGATTTCATTTCCATTTTTGTTCTCAAATTTGCCCCATCTTTGTACCAGTATTCATCCATTTCCGCTGTGTGGCTGTGTCCACCGTATTTAACATCAAACATTAAAAACTTATTTTTAAAAAGAAAAGTAATAAATTCCTCGGTTTGAGTCTGCGACTTGAGGCTTAAAGTAAATAATATAAATAAAAAGATAGAATTCATAAATTGATTTTTATTGCTTTATTTTAAACTCCGGCATTTATTTTTTTCTCAGCGACCTTTGCGCCTTCTTTGACTCTTTGCGGTTGATACGTTTAGCCAATAAGAAAAACTCACTTCACTTTAAACTCCACCAACTCTTTTACATAATATTTGTCAAAAGGAAATTTATTGTAAGTGAGTGTGTAATTAAATTCGGAACTCCCTTTTTCTTTAATCAGTTTTATCAAAGTTGCTTTATCAGTTGCAGTTAATTTTTTTAAGTTTAAGCAAAGTGCAACAAAAACACTGAGTTTTGTAAATCCAAATTGTTCGTCTTTATTAAGTTTTGAATAAACTAAACCAAGTTCTTTTTTTAATATATCCTGACTCCATTTAAAAACAATTTTGCGATCACCATTAAAGTTTTTTGCAATGGAGTAAGTAATAAAATGACTTATCTGTAAAGGCTTTAGAGAGATTTTATCTTTTCCAAAATTTACACCCAGATTTGATTTGGTAAATTGTTTTAAAATATCAATAGATGAACGATAACCTTTTGTATTGATAATTTTTTGATGTTCTTCTTCTGCTAATTGAAATAATTTTTCGTCAATTGGTCTGAATCCAAAGCGATGATAAAACCAAAATGCGCCTGATTTTAAACCCTCCGGATTATTTTTTCCAAATTGATAAGGTTCCACTTCAAATTGTTCTGCGCCAAAAGCTTGTTTATATGTTCGCAATAATTGCGCAAATACAAAAGCAGACTCACCACCCCTAAACGCTTCAAAAATATTAATGCCAATTAACGAACGTTTACCAAATAGCCATGCACCGCCGTATGACATCGGATGTCCGTTTTTATACATCATAAAACCAACATACGATTCTAAAGGTAAGCGTAACTGTGAATTGATGCTAAATAATGCAATAGTTAAACCATGTTCTAAATCAAACACTTTTATTCCTTCCGGTGTTCCATAAGTTATAGGATCAGTTTCGCGGTTCAATAAAGCCAAGGCAATTCGCGCCGATTCTAATACGCCATTTTTTTGTGTAGTAGTGAGTTTTGTTTCAGTGGGTAATTTTTTATTGATCAATTCTAACTCGTTGAATTTTTTTAACAAAGCGTTAGAATGAAAATAATTTTTCTTGATATAAAAACTTTCATGGCTTCTCGAAAACTGGGGATTTAATGTATTGATGGTGATATATAATTTCAAGGACTCAAATAACTGTTCTTTTAAAAAAGGTTCTAATTCAATTTCATCAACACAATTTAATAACCATTTTAAAATACTTTTTTTGTTTTTGAAACCACTAACTTTTTCAAGCCATTTAAGTTTCGAAAATTCTTCATCTCCAATGAATTCAAACTCCATTTCATTTAAACCATGTTTGAGAATGTCTTTTGGATGCGCTCCGGTTTCATCAAATGAATGAATTGATACATCCTCCGGAAATTGATAAACCAGCCATTTCATCATTACAAAACTAAACGTGCCTTGTGTTTCTGTAAAAGCAATACCACTTCTGCTCAGACGTTCTTTTTTTGTTTCATTTAAATGAATAACTGCATCGCATAAACGATTCATTTCTCCTTTTGCTAAATCAAACACCGATTGATTTTCGGCATAACTCAAAAGAAACAAAAGTGCATCATGATATTCAAGGATCTCTGAAGGTTTTGAAAACTTAAAATTGTGAAGGCTTTTTAAAATTTGAATTTTAGTTTGTGTGCCGTCAGAACTGAAATCTGTTAACGCACTTTTTAAACTTGTGAGATTTGTATTTTCAGATCTTGCCATGGTAATGAAATATAAAGCAATATCCGAATAAATTTTGAATTCATTCGGATATTGGGATATCAAAAAATAACCCGAAATCAATCGGGTACTTTTTATTATTGTTTTGCAACTTGAGTATCAGTAGATTCTTGTTGTACTATTTTGAAATCTACTCTTCTGTTTAATGATCTACCTTCTTTGGTTTGATTGTTAGCAATAGGGCTTTTATCTGCCATATTTTTAATGATGATTCTTTCTTTTTCAATTCCATTTGCGGCAAGAAACTCAGCGATGTTGGCCGCTCTTTTATGAGCTAATTGATTATTGTAATTTGATGATCCAATATTATCAGTATGACCGGTAACTTCGATTTGAGCAGTTGGATTTTCTTTTAATAATTTTTGGAGTTGTACTAATTCAGAAAGTTCTTCTGTACTAGTTTTTGCTTTGTTGAATCCGAAATAAACGGGATTTAAAACTACTGAAGATAATGCTGATGATTGTTCTTTTACTTCTTTGTTGTTTTCAAAAGCAACAGGAATAACAACTTCCATATTGCTTTCCGGTAATTCTAATGTAAAAATATCTAAATTACCTTCTGAATTTCCATCTGCAGCGAAATAAATTTTGTTATCTGAAGGCGATAAAGAAAAGAAAGATTCTTCACCAACAGTATTGATTTTATCTCCTAAATTTTCAGGAGTACTCCAGTTTGTCCAACTTTCGTCTAAACGGGTTGCCATAAATATATCGCTTCCACCAAAACCACCTTGACCATCTGATGTAAAGAAAATAGTTTTTTCATCTTGTGATAAAAATGGAGCAGACTCTAAACCTTTTGAATTAATTGTTGAGCCTAAATTAACCGGCTTGCTCCAAGTGTTATCTATTTTTTTAGTGCTTACATATAAATCTCCACCACCGATATTATTTTTTCTTTGTTCGCAGGCAATAATTAAAACATTACCACTATTAGATAAATAACAACCTGTCCAATTTGAACATTTATTTGCACCTTCAATTTTAATATTTTCAGGAAAACTCCAGCCGTCAGCAGTACGGTGACTTAAAGACAATCCTTCTTTCATATTACCATTTTTTAAATACGTGTTACCAAGTAAAATTGTATTTCCATCTGCAGTGATTGAATTAACATAATTAGGATATTCATTATTTAATGGAGCACCAATATTTTTTGCTTCTCCCCATTTATTATTGGCTTCATCCCAATTTGCATACCAGATATCTTCTTCATCTATTTTGCCTTCTTTTTCATTTGTTTGGTTATAACGACTAAAGAATAAAGTTTTACCATCAGGAGAAACTAAAGGACCCATTTCAGGAACTTCGGTATTAACTGCACTTTTTAATTTAGTTGCATACATATTAGGTTTAATTAAATCCTGAGATGTTTTAAATTGAATTGTGCTTTGACTGCTATTTAATATAGAGGAATAAGCATTTAAAAAATCATAATTTGTGTTTGGCACCGAAAGTTGGCTTTTACCTGTTAAAGATGCTAATACTAACATTGTTGTTACTGCTGTTGTTGTTGTTTTATTTATCATGAGGTTTATGTTTTTAATTTATAATGTAAAGTTAGAGCGAACTAACGCCATAAAAAAAGTGTTGTGAGGCAAAACCTAACATATGTAAGATTTTTATGAAATATGATAAAATTGAAAACGTAAAATCTTGACAATTTTTATGATTAATTTGCTTTAAAACGCCCTGAAATAGGCAAATATGCTTCCAATTTTGAGGCTTAATTGTTAACTTTATGTATTGTATCAAACATGAATCAATTAACGCCAAATGCCATAAAAGTTCTTGAAAGTCGCTATTTATTAAAAAATAGTGAGGGAAAATTTATTGAAACTCCTCAACAACTTTTTGAAAGAGTAGCTAAATATTTATCAAAAGCAGAATTAAAGTATAATAATGTAGCAGAAGCTGAAAAGTGGGAAAAGATTTTTTACAATATGATGAGTGATCTGTATTTTTTGCCAAACTCACCAACTTTAATGAATGCAGGGGCATCTTTAAATCAACTAAGCGCTTGTTTTGTTTTACCCGTTGAAGATAGTCTGGAAGATATTTTTACAAGTTTAAAAAATACAGCCTTAATTCAACAGAGCGGTGGAGGAACGGGATTTAATTTTTCTTTATTAAGACATAAGGGTGATTTTATAAGTACTACTACAGGTAATTCATCAGGACCAATTGCTTTTATGAAAATTTTTAATGCCGCAACTGATAATATTAAGCAAGGTGGCAAACGTCGTGGTGCCAATATGGGGATCTTAAATGTTGATCATCCGGATATAGAGGAATTTATTACTGTTAAATTAGAAGAAGGCGTTTTGAGTAATTTTAATATATCGGTTGGGATTTTCAACGACTTTATGAAAGCTGTTGAAGAAGATAAATTGTGGGAATTAAAAGATCCGAACACCAAGCAAACGGTAAAAACTATTTCAGCTAAAGAATTGTGGAGTAAAATAACAAATAATGCCTGGAGTAGTGGAGACCCGGGATTAGTTTTTTTAGATACTATTAATGCTGCTAATCCAACTCCTGCAATAGGAAAAATCATGTGTACTAATCCTTGTGGGGAAGTGCCCTTGTTACCTTTTGAGGCTTGTAATTTAGGATCAATAGATGTAGCTAAGTTTTTTGATATAGAAAGGAAAGAATTTGATTGGGATCATTTTGCTGATATAATAAAGAACAGCATTCGGTTTTTGGATAATGTAATAGATATGAATACATATGTTATTCCAGAAATTAAGGAATTGGTTCAAGGAAACAGAAAAATTGGTTTGGGAATTATGGGCTGGGCAGATTTGTTGACTAAATTGGAAATTCCTTATGCTTCTGAAAAAGCTTTGCAATTTGGTGAAGACTTAATGCGTTTTATGCAAGAGAAGAGTGATATTGCATCTCAGGAGTTAGCAAATGAACGTGGGGTTTTTAAAAATTGGGATAAAAGTATTTTTGCGCCGAACAATAAACTAAGGAATGCAACGCGCACCAGTATTGCACCAACAGGAACTATTTCCATTATTGCAGGCACCAGTTCTTCTATTGAACCACATTTTGCTTTGGCAATTCACAGAGAGAATGTATTGAATAATGAATCGCTTTTTGAATTAAACGAAAATTTTGTTTCCTATTTAAAGGAACATCATTTATATACAGAAGAAATTATTGAGGAAGTAAAAAAGACCGGCTCCATCGCAAACACGAAACTACCGGCTCACGTGAAAGAATTATTTAAAACTTCGCTTGAAATTGAGCCGCATTGGCATATTATGCACCAAGTAGCTTTTCAGAGACATACGGATAATGCAGTTTCAAAAACAATTAACCTTCCCGAGAAAGCAACTATTAAAGATGTAAATGATGCTTATTTTTTAGCATGGAAACAAAAAGCGAAAGGTGTGACCGTTTACCGCACCGGTTCAAAAACATCGCAAGTATTAAATAGTGGTATTTCGCAAAGTGAAAATCAAGGAAGTTGTAAAGTTTGCGTATCTTGATATACATCAAATTGCCTAAAAAATTAATCCTAACGATTATTTTGTTTGAGAAATAAAAATGCCTTTTTTGTTTCCTGAATTATTTCTCTATTTTTAATCAATGAAATTTTACAGCATTCTATTTTTATTTATTGTTTTTGCATTTTCTTGCAAAGAAGAAAATAAAACTAACTCAAATTCTTTTTCACCAAAAGTAATCGACGTAAAAGGATATGTTGTTCCTAAAGATAGTTTAGAAGAACCGAAAATAACTCAGGTGGGAATTCCGAAAATAGTTGAAGCAGGAATTCCAAAAATGAACCTAACCAATTTAAATGTTCATATAGCCGGTGCTCCAACTATATTCGAGTTAAATGCAGATTCTCTAAAAAAAACAATTCACTTTGCAGATGAATTTTCTAAACCAAAACCCGTTGAGCTAATTGGTAAGACTATAACTGCCGGTGTTCCCGAGATTGTAATTGCTAAAGATGCAGGCGTTAAAGATATTAATCCCGGTAATTTTTCTTTTTATAAAATACTCCAAGGTTTAAAATTCAATTCAATTCGTTGCATGTTGCAAGATAAAACCGGAAACTTATGGTTTGGTACAACAGGTGGTGGCGTAACAAGATACGATGGGAAATGTTTTACAAATTATACAGAGAAAGAAGGATTAAGTAGCAATTCTATTTGGGCTATGTTGGAAGATAAATCAGGAAACCTTTGGTTTGGAACGTATGGTGGTGGTGTTTCTCACTTCGATGGAAAAACTTTTACAAATTATACTGAGAAAGAAGGTCTAACCAATAATTATGTAAATGCAATATTAGAAGATAGAGCCGGAAATATTTGGATTGGTACTAATGCAAGGGGGTTGGTATGTTATGATGGCAAATTCTTTACAACATTTACAAAAGAAGAAGGACTAAACGATAATGCTATTTGCTCCCTCCACGAAGATAAAATCGGAAATCTTTGGATAGGATGTTATGGTGGCGGTGTAACACGTTATGACGGAAATCGTGTTGATGCAATTGAAAGAGGTGAAAAAATTTCTTTAAATAATCAGCAAGATCTTAAAAGGAAAAATGGGAAGCTAGTAAAAACGTTTACATATTTTAAAGAGAAAGAAGGTTTATGTAATAATTTTATTTGGTCAATTGTTGAAGATAAAGTTGGAAACATTTGGTTTGGCGCTGATAATGGAACCTTATCAAAATATGACGGAAATTTAGTTGATGCGATTGAAAGAGGAGAGAAAATCTCGATGAGCCATCAGAAAAATCTTAAACGAAGGAATGGAAAACTCGTTAGGTCTTTTTCCAACTTCACAAAAAAGGAGGGATTAAACGATAATTCTATTGTATCTATTTTCGAAGATAAAATTGGAAATCTTTGGTTAGCAACTTATGGTGGTGGCGTATTATGTTATGATGGGAACCGTGTTGATGAAATGGAAGGTGATGCTGAAATTGATGAAACAAATTTGCAAGGTCTAAAAAAGGAAAACGGAAAATTAATTAAGACTTTTACCAGTTATACTGATAAAGAAGGGTTAAGTAGCAATATTGTTTGGAGCATATTCGAAGATAAATCTGAGAATCTTTGGCTTAGTACTATTAGTGGTGGTGTTTCACGGTTTGATGGAAAATCTTTTATCAATTTTACAGAGAAAGAAAGTTTAATCAATAGTCCTATTAATTCGATTTTAGAAGATAAAAACGGCAATATTTGGATTGCAACTTTTGGTGACGGGGTGATGCGTTATGATGGAAAATCTATTATCAATTTTACTCAAAAAGAAGGTCTCTGCGAAAATTCTGTTACAACAATGTTAGAAGATAAATACGGAAATCTTTGGTTCGGAACCAGAGGCGGTGGTGTATCCCGTTATGATGGGAATAGGATTGAAGCAATTGAAAGAAGAGAAAATATTCCGGTAATTAATCAACAAGATCTTAAACGAAGAAATGGAAAATGGATTAAAACCTTTACCAACTTTACAGTGAAAGAAGGCGGTTTGTGTAGTAATTATATCGACGCGATGATAGAGGATAGAAATGGAAATATTTGGTTTGGCACCCATGGTGGTGGCGTTATGCGTTATGATGGAAATAGAGTTGAAGCAATTGAACGTGGAGAAAAAGTTCCATTGAATGAACAAAAAGATCTTAAAAGAGAAAATGGAAAATTGATTAAGACTTTTACGCGTTATACAAAAAAAGAAGGCCTCTGTCATGAAACAGTACTAAATATATTAGAAGATAAACTGGGCAATATTTGGTTTGGCACTACGAGTGGTGATGTATCACGTTACGATGGAAATAGAGTTGAAGCTATTGAACGTGGAGAAAAAATCCCATTGAGTGATCAACAAGATCTTAAAAAAGAAAATGGAAAGTTTATTAAAACCTTTACCAATTTCACAGAGAAAGAAGGTTTGAGTAATAATGGTATTAATGAAATTTTTGAAGATAAATCGGGAAACATTTGGTTTCTTACAAGCAATGGAGCTTGTCGTTACGACGGAAAATCTTTTATCAATTTTACAGAAAAACAAGGTATGAGTAGTACTGCTGTTCAAAGTGTACTGGAAGATAAGGAAGGAAATTTATGGTTTGGAACGAGAAAAGGATTAAGTAAAATATCACGAAGTAAGTTAATGGATCTCAACTCTGTTCGATCTGACAATAATTTTAATCCTGTAAAAGGAGCTCTTTTTTACAACTATGGATATAATGATGGTTTTATAGGAGTAAACTGCAAAAGGAATTGTGTTTTGCAAGATCGTAAGGGAAAAATTTGGTGGGCAACAGATATGTTAACCTGTTACGATCCAAGTGCAAGTGTTATAGATACTGCTGCACCGATTGTGAATCTTACAGGCATAAAATTATTTGGTGAAGAAATTGTTTGGGCTAACTTAAATGCTGTTTATACTGATAGTACCGGTAAAGAAATTATCAATGGGAAATCGAATGATACGTTGCTTTCAAATGGAATATTATTGAAAAACATAAGGTTTGATGGTTTAACTAAATGGTACAATTTACCAATGCATTTAAGTTTACCATACAATAATAATAATCTTACGTTTAATTTTATTGGTGTTCATATTCAAAGCCGGAACCATATTAAATACCAATATAAATTAGAAGGAATTGATCCTGATTGGAGTTCTATTTCTGACAGAACCGAAGCACCTTATGGTAATTTACCAAGTGGAAATTATAATTTTATTATAAAAGCAATGAATCAAAGTGGTGTGTGGAGTGAACCATTTCAATTTGCATTTGAAGTTCGTCCGCCTTGGTGGAAGACATGGTGGTTCCGCACTTTAGTGGGTTTATTAATAATTACTTCTGGAGTATCCTATGTAAAATGGCGTGAACGTACTTTAAAAGCCAGGCAAAAAATATTGGAGCGAACAGTTAACGAACGTACGCTTGAAGTGGTTCAGCAAAAACAAGTCATAGAAGAAAAACATAAAGAAATAACAGATAGTATAAATTATGCTGAACGAATTCAAAGAGCATTATTAGCAAGCAAAAAATTGTTGGATGAGGGCCTAGATAATTATTTTATTTTATTTAAACCGAAAGATGTTGTAAGCGGTGATTTTTATTGGTCCACCAAAATTACTAGCTCTGACGTGTCATCTCGAGCCAGTCATCTCGAGCGGAGTCGAGAGACGAGAGACGGGAACAGCAATTTTATTTTAGTAACAGCCGATTCAACTGGTCATGGCGTGCCTGGAGCAATTATGAGTATTTTAAATATTGCATGTTTAGATAAAGCCATTACAAAAGGAATTACGAGTCCGGATTTAATTTTAAATGAAACCAGAAGATTAATTATAGAGCATTTAAAAAATGATGGCAGCATAGAAGGAGGTAAGGACGGAATGGATGGAAGTTTATTAAGTTTTGATTTTAAAAATAATTTACTGCATTGTGCTTCTGCAAATAATCCAATTTGGATAATTCGCTCTAAAGCTTCCTTCTCTTTTGGAGAAGGGCGGGGGGATGAGGCTGAACTAATTGAAATAAAACCCGATCGTTTTCCGATTGGTAAGCACGATAAGGATAATACACCTTTTACATTACATACATTCAATTTACAAAAAGGCGATGTAATTTATACCTTAACTGATGGTTTCTCTGATCAATTTGGAGGCGCAAGCGGAAAGAAATTTAAATATAGACAATTGCAACAGTTATTATTATCTATTGCACATGAACCAATGGATACTCAAAAACAGAAATTAAATAATGCGTTTGATAATTGGAAAGGAAATTTGGAACAAATTGACGATGTTTGTATTATAGGCGTTAAACTATAATGTATTAGTTTATATTGAGCTTGTCGAAGTGATGTTTGTTTGGAGTAGAGTTTAATTTTTGTAAACTACAATTTAATTTCTGAAGTAGAATTATCGTAATTCAAAATATAGCTACCCTTTGGAATATCTTTGTAGGAAAAATTTTGTCCAAACCCTTTTTTAACCTGGTTGCCGGAAGAATCATAAAGCTCATATAGTGTTCCTTTACTAAATTGTATCTCTTTTGCATCTTTATTAATTGTAAATTTTATTTCAGGTGACTTACACCACCATTCAGTCGTGCGAGAAATATTAAACTCACTTGCCAGTGTTACTCTAACTTTATTTTCTCCAGTATAGGGAATTATCTGAAAGTGATATTCATTAGTTTGAGGAGTTCCTAAACCTTCAACTTCCCCAACCTTTACCCATTTGTTCCAACGAAATTGCTCTATAAAAAAAATATGTTTATATGCCTCGTTTTTAGTTGTCCATGAAAGCATCGACTTATTATCAATATTAATGGAAAGAATTTTACAAGTGTCTTTTACATTTGTTGAATCTAGTTGTTCAATTGAATCTTGCCCAAATAAAATAATTTGGATAATGGAAAATATGAATATAAAAAAAATTCTTTTCATTAAATAGTTTATTGAAACATGTAAATGGAATAGAAGTTTGAGATCTAATTCTTAATAACCTTTATTCTAACTTTTCCCCCATCATTTTTAACGGAATTAAATTCCAAAATATAAAATCCCGGTTTAAAATTTTCGAGATTTAATTCCATGTTTTCGGAAGTAATGCTTTCACGCTTTACAATTTTTCCGTCAACTGAATAAATAAAACATTCTCCACCTAATAAATTTGAGTTTATGTTTTTTACAAAAATATTTCCTGACGTAGGGTTAGGGTAGATTAATGGTGCATTCATTGTTCCCAGTTTAGTAATGCCAACGTTTGTGCAATTTTCTCCTGCAATAATAGGATCGTTTGGTTTATTATTATAAATATATTCTAAAACAGTAACGCCTCCTGTTGATGAAACCTGAACTGTCATGTAGCCATAGTAATAATCATTACCCGCTTGTGTTCTAAATCCAACATAACCTGTTTGCCCATCTAATACTGTGTATGTTGGTGAATACATCAGTCCATGATTTCCTCCTGCTCTCCATCCACTATTCGCATCAATTGACGTTCCACTCGGTAAAAAAACAACGTTATCATTTGTTGTAGCATTTGTGATAATTGCTCTTCCATAATTTTCTAAATAAAAACTTCCAGAACTATAGGATACAGCATAATATCTCGGCATTGGTCCAACCGTTTCAAATTGTGTCCACGTTGTAGTTGGTGAAGCACTATAATTAACCGGACTACTACATGTTAAACCCCAAGGATCCAAAAATTTAATTTTAAATGTGTTCGAATAATTTGTAATTCCTGTAACACTTCCACCCACAACTGCAGCATTTGTAAAAGCAAAATTAATATTACTTACAGAATTTATAGTACCATGACTAGCCGCTTGTCCGTTCAAAGTTAAAGTTGCAGTTTTACCATCACTCGATGTTACAATAGATGCTGTGAGTCCCGCCGGTAAATTTGCCAATGTATAATCTGTTCCTTGCACAAGCGTTTGATTTGTGTTTGCAAATTGAGCTCCGGCGCAAGCATAAATAATTACAGGAGGAGTTTCGATAGAACCATCATTAATAATAGCTTCATTCAATCGTGTTTTTGAAAAGGAAAAAAATGGAGTAGTGTTTACACATGAATTTGTATTTGTTGCACTAAGAATACCGGTAGCTACATTATTATCATATTGCCACAATGGAAATCGAGAGGGATCCATCAAAGCTGCTTCCATCCTTGCGTTTTGATCCATTGTAAAGTTTTTATAACAAGTAGTATTGTAATCCATGTAATTTTCACCATTAATTAAACCGCTGCATTGTGTTCCGCTGCATCCTCCGGCGGCAACAGCAGTTGGTGGTGTATCATTACAATAATCTCCAGGTCCGGCGCAATTATTTCCATCAAATGTGTGATACAAATTCATGTAATGGCCACATTCGTGCGTAAATGTTTCATTGAATTCTAAATTATTAAATGATGAACCACCTTGACCGAGATACCAATAATTATAAACCATGCGAGCTGTTCCAATATCGCTCATACCGGTATTAGGATACCAGCATACACCCGAATTATTTGTTACGTTATTTGCGTAGAGATCATTCATCACATAAATATTAAAATATTTATAGTTATCCCATGCGATTGAACTAATTACATTGTCCCAACCTGTGCCGTTTCCATAACCCGCATCTTTGTCTTTATAATATTCTACACCTGTAGTCGCGTTTCCTTTCGGATCAATTTTTGCCAATACGAAACGAATTTTAGTATATGATTTTACACTTGAGAAAGCGGCATTTACAGTCCCGTAATCAGCATCTGCACCTCCGAAAGTAATGTAGAGATCGCGCATGGCGTAATTTATTTGACTCATTGGAACACCTGCACTTCCATTCGGGTGAAAAACATGAATAACAACCGGTATTGTGGCAACACAAGAAGTATCGGGTAAAGCCATTGTTTTGCTTACGCCATTATTTCTAGCTTCAATAAACTTCTTTGTGAAAATCTCTAATGCTTCTACTTCTTTAGCATGCAATTTTTTGAAATTTTCTAACTCCTTAATTTCAGCACTCATCCCATTATCACTAGAGGATGAAGTGCCCGTAGAATTTTTATCTTCTTGTGCATTCGTTTTTAAAACAGAAATAATTAGGAAAAATAAAATAGCGCTTTTGTAAAAGCATTTTGAATTTCTATTAAAGGATGGTATATGTTTCGTCATATTATAAAAATAAGAGAAAAAACTTGCAAAAGGAAAAATTTAAAAAGTTTAGGAGATTAAATTTATGATTTAACATCTCATGATAAGTGAATAAAGTTGAGACTATTATTTTTTAATCTCCATTTCTTCTTTATGAAATATTTTATTTTCGATGGCATGAGGATCATATTTACTGAATATATTGATCCAGATTGCTCTTGAACTTCTGAAAATAACAGGAAACAAGCCATTAAGAATAATCAGAAGTGAGATAATATTAGGAGCAATTGCCCAACCGTAAAAATGAAAAACTGTGAAATGAACAATCACTGCTATTACAGTTGTAGAGCCGTGACTGATCATCATAGCGCCATAATAAAAACCAACTTCTCTTCTGAAATCTTCACCGCATTTTGGACAGTAATGTGGCATTTTGTCGAGATACCTTAAGCGATAAGGATTTTTTACATCAAATAAATCACCTTCCTGACAGCGAGGGCATTTTAATTTTAATATGCTGTATAATTTACTCCCCTTCTTCAATAATAGAAATGACATATTAAATTAATATATACCAAATGTAACTAAATACGTTTGTAATAAAGTGTTATTAAAATGATTTTTATCAGGTAAAAGAAGTGATTTAAGCAAGCTCTTCCGAATCTTCTTTTTTACGTACTATTTTCCCCCATTTGATTTTATCCCAAATTCTTTCATGGAAAAAGTAGCCGAGCGAAGAATAAATATTACTCACAAGCATAAAACTTAAAGCCACTTTTACTTGACCTGTAAACAAATAAATTGCCACAAAGTCAAGAATTAAAATAGCCACTCTATAACTAACAGTTTTTACAATTGATCTGCGAAGCGTTTCTTCTGCATGGTGAGTTTGAGGAAGAATTTTTTCTATCATGTTTTTGTTGGTATAATTAGTACGGGTTTTGAAGAATGCCTGGTTACCTTTTCTGCAACACTACCCATTAATAAATGCGAAAGGCCTGTTCTGCCATGTGTACCTATTATGATTAAATCAGCTTCCCATTCTTCGGCAGTTTTCAAAATCATTTCGTAAGGTGTTCCTTCTTCAACAAAGGTCCATACTTTAAAATCTTTAAATATTTTTTCTATTAATAATTGGTGACTTTTTTTAAAATCATTTTTACTTACGTTTGCTATTTCTCTTGGGGTTACGGTTCCATCGGTCATAAGAAAAGTTGTATCAACAACACTTATTAATCCAATTTCCGCATGAAGTTGTTGGCATAATTGAAATCCGAACAAAGAAACTTTTTCGGCTGTGGGACCGCCATCAACCGCTATTAATATTTTTTTTAAATTCATTTTATTTTCCAAATAAGATTATTAAAAGTTTAATTAATAAGCGCTTCTATCTTCAAAGATGGACAATCAAGGTTAAATGTAAGTTACAAAACTTAAATAATAAGTTGCGGAATTCACACATTAAAATGATACACTCAGTTGCATAATATGATAGAAATTAATGTTGAATTATGTAACATTTAACTAACCTTTAATATTATCTTTGAGGAAAATTTAGTCGTTTAAATAATTTAAAAATTGGCAAATGAAAAAACTTCGTAATTATGAAACAGTAAGTGAAGCACTTAATGATCTTGTAAAAAGAGGATATACAACTGATTTTTTAGTTCATGCAGAGCAAGAATGTTTACTCTGTAACAAAACAGCTTTGCAACTTTCGCCTGAAGAGTTTGAAATTGATGAAACCTATCGTTTTGAAGGAACAACTGATCCCGGTGACGAAATGATTCTATATGCAATATCTTCTCCAAAGCATAATATAAAAGGCACTGTTGTAAATGCATTTGGAATATACTCTGATTCTAAAACATCAAAAATTATTGAGCGATTAAAAAACCACGTCGAATAATATTGGTTTGACAATGATAACTAAAAAGAAAGTAATAGTTGTAGGTGGTGGATTTGCGGGTATACAATTAATTAGAAATATAGATAAAGACCTTTTTGATATCATACTTATTGATAAAATCAATCATCATCAATTCCAACCATTATTTTATCAGGTAGCGACTTCTCAATTGGAGCCATCCAGTATTTCATTCCCATTACGACACATTTTCAAGAATAAAAAGAATATTCAGGTACGACTAGGAGAAGTTTTAAAAGTTGATTCACTGAATAATAAAATAAATACAACCATTGGAAATTTTGAATATGATTATTTGGTAATTGCCATTGGATGTAAAACAAATTATTTTGGTAAAGATAATATAAGTAATCATGCATTTACTTTGAAAACAACTTATGATGCCATTACAATAAGGAATCATATTTTACTCACATTTGAAAAAATAATTTCTGCAAGTGAAGAAGAAAAAGAGAGCTTGTTAAATTTAGTAATAGTTGGTGCCGGACCAACGGGTGTTGAATTGGCAGGGGCATTTGCGGAAATAAAAAAGAATGTACTACCAAAGGACTATCCTGGAATTGATTTTTCAAAATTTAAAATTACATTGATCGAAGGAAGTAAAAATACTTTAAATAGTATGAGTCCTAATTCAAAAACAGCTTCAGCGAAATACTTAAAGGAAATGAAAGTGGAGGTTTTAACTGAAAAATTTGTTGATGAATATGATGGGGAAATATTGACGTTAAAAGACGGAAGCAAAATAAAAACGAAAACAGTTATATGGGCTGCAGGAGTTACTGGAAATAAAATTGAGGGAATGCCGGATGAATGTTTTGCCTTAAGTAATCGCATGAAAGTAAATAGAGCAAATAAAGTTATAGGAACTGAAAATATTTTTGCTTTGGGGGATATAGCTTTTATGGAAACACCAAAATATCCAAAAGGTCACCCACAATTGGCAAATGTGGCAATTAATCAAGCAAAAAATTTAGCGAAGAATTTCAAGAAAATTCTTAAAGGTAAAGTGACAACCGATTTTGAATACAAGGACCTCGGATCTATGGCAACTATTGGCAGAAACAAAGCAGTTGTTGATTTACCATTTATTAATTTTAGCGGCTATTTTGCCTGGCTAATTTGGATGTTTCTTCATTTAATGCTAATACTAAGCGTTAAAAACAAACTCATTATTTTTATAAACTGGGCCTGGGCATATATTACAAAAGATACTTCGCTGCGTTTGATACTAACTCAAAGTAAAACGAAATAAAGTCTTCTTCTTATTTATTCTTCAAAGTAACATACATGTGAATATTGTAATTCATTAAAATTGTTCTATAACACTTATACCTTTTTAATTATTGAACTTTGCTGAGTAATAATTCAGTTACAAATTAAATCAAAAAAAATGTCAACTACTGAAACCCCAAACAAAGAAGAGAAAACAATTGTTTCTCAAGCTGAAAACAAAAAGGACATCGAGAATCACAAAAAAGCGGCAGCTCATTTAGAAGCGGCTGCTAAACATCACATCCAGGCTGCTAAAAATCATGAAGAAGGCAATCATGAAAAAGCTGCTAAGAGTACTGTTAAGGCGCATGGACACTTTAATCTTGCAAGAGAAGCTCAACAAGAAGACTTAAAGAACCACGCTATCAATAGTTAATTTTAAGTTTAGTTTTTAAGTTTTAAGTTTAGAAAACATCATGTGAAAGCATGATGTTTTTTATTTTAACAGAAATTGAGTTTGAAACTATTTTAAATGTTACTTCTAAATATGTGATTTGTGTAAGAAATACTTTTAACTGTGTAACGCTTTATGAATTAGTAAACACCAAATTTGTATAGATAACTAACCACTTAAAAGAAAAGGAATATATATGGAAACGCAAGGAATAAATCTATTTATAGTTGACGATAATAGATTAATGGTAACCGATTTGAAACATTTTTTGAAAAACAAATTTGGTGTAAGTCTACTTATTTCCACATTTACCGATGGGGAAAGTTGTTTAAAAAGTGTGAGTAAAGATACACATATTGTGATCCTCGATTATTTTATGGAAGGAAAAAATGGTTTAGAAACTTTAAAAGAAATCAAAGCTATCAATCCTAAAACTGAGGTCATCATGTTATCAAGAAATGAAGATATTGCACTTGCAATTGAGTCTTTTCAAGCAGGAGCAAAAGATTATGTTATAAAAGGTAATACTTCCTGGAATAAAATAACCAAATTGGTTAATACAATTATTACTGAGCCTATTAGGATGATGGTGAAGGAATTTGGTATCTCAAAATACATGGCTATTTTTCTTCTCACTTTTGTGACAATGGGTGTCTTAGTGGGTTGCGTGCTATATTCAATGAAAAAATAAAATAAACCAAGCTTAAGTTATAATTTACTCTGATCGTATTCATTAAGAGATAATAAAAACACATACAAAATTATAGCTTCCCAAAAATGTGTGAATTATGTAACTATTTAGGTTAGTATTGTAACCTATACCAGTTTTAATGTCCGTAACTTCATCTATACACCTTTAAAAAATAAATTCAACTTGAAATTATATATCAAATACATGGTGAGTGAACGCTGTAAAATGGCGGTGAAAGAACAGTTGAAAAAACTTCAATTACACTTTATAGTTGTTGATTTGGGCGAAGTTGAAATTATGGAAAATATTTCTACAGACCAACGAAATGAATTGAAGGGTGCATTGCTCAGTTCAGGGCTTGAATTGATGGACGACAAAAAAGCAATGTTGATCGAAAGGATTAAAAATGTTATTATAGAAATGGTTCATCATACTGATGAAGTAATTAAAGTAAATTTTTCTAATTTTTTGAGTGAAAAATTAAAACACGATTATACTTACCTCTCAAATTTATTTTCTGAAGTACAAGGAACTACGATAGAGCAATTCATCATTTCTCATAAGATTGAACGCATAAAAGAATTAATTATATATGGTGAACTTAATATTACTGAAATAGCCTGGAAGATGAATTATAGTAGTGTTGCTCACTTATCAAATCAATTTAAAAAAATGACCGGACTTTCACCTTCTCATTTTAAGCAATTAAAAGATAAGCGAAGGAGTCCTATTGAAGAAATTGGAAATGTGAACGCAATAAATTAATTGAAAAAAAATATATCATTAGATAGGTCATGGCAAAGAAAATGAAATCGGACGAGGAAGAATTAATGAGTGTTCGCAAAGAATTGGCTTTTCAAAAAGAAGAGAAAGACAAACTTGCGGCGGAATTAATTATTGCACGTAAAGAGCTTATTTTTCAGAAAGAGGAAAAGGGAAAACGTGCTGCTGAATTAGGTATTGCCAATAAAGAACTTGTTTTTCAAGATGAAGAAAAAGGAAAGCGTGCTGCTGAATTAGGTATTGCAAATATAGAATTGGCTTTTCAGGATGGAGAAAAAGAAAAAAGAGCTGCTGAATTAGGAATTGCCAATAAAGAATTGGCTTTTCAGGATGGAGAAAAAGAAAAAAGAGCTGCGGAATTAAGTATTGCGAACATAGAACTTGTCTTTCAAAATGAAGAAAAAGACAAGCGCGCTGCAGAGTTGATTATTGCTAATAAAGAACTTGTATTTCAAAATGATGAAAAGGAAAAAAGAGCTGCCGAATTAATTATTGCGAACAAAGAGCTTATTTTTCAAAATGATGAAAAAGAGAAACGCGCTGCGGAATTAAGTATTGCAAATAAGGAATTGGCTTTTCAAAATGATGAAAAGGAAAAACGTGCAGCTGAATTATTTATAGCGAATAAAGAACTTGTGTTTCAAACCGGAGAAAAAGAAAAGCGCGCAGCAGAATTAGTAATTGCCGATATAGAATTAGATTTTCAAAATAAAGAAAAAGAAAAAAGAGAAATTGCGAATAAGGAATTAGAGGCCTTTAGTTACTCCGTAAAATTAGCTTCTCAATATTCGCTTAGCTTAATTGAAGCGAGTCGTGACCCTTTGGTTACTATCAATGCAGAAGGCAAGATTACAGATATGAATGAGGCAACTGTTAACATTACGGGTGTTCCGCGCGAAATATTAACCGGTACAGATTTCTTCGTATATTTTACAGAGCCTCAAAAAGCACGGGAAGTTTATCAGGAGGTATTTGCGAAAGGATCTGTTACAGATTCTCCATTAACTCTTCGTCACAAAAATGGAAAGTTAACAGATGTATTATTTAACGGGTCTGTTTATAAAGACGATAAAGGAAATGTTGTAGGAGTTGTGATTGTGGCAAGAGATGTTACCGCGCAAAAGTTATTATCAAAATATTCTTTGAGTCTGATCGAAGCGAGTTTAGATCCTTTGGTTACAATTAGTATTGAAGGTAAGATCACCGACATGAACGAAGCTACTGTAAATATTACAGGTATCGAACGCGAAAAATTAATTGGTTCTGATTTTCTCGATTATTTTACGGAACCACAAAAAGCACGTGAAGTTTATCAGGAAGTGTTTGCCAAAGGATCAGTGGCAGATTCACCATTAACACTTCGACACAAAGGAGGAAAATTGACTGATGTATTATTCAATGGTTCGGTATATAAAGATGATCGTGGAAATGTATTAGGAGTTGTGATTGTAGCAAGAGATGTTACCGCGCAAAAACAATTGGCCGAAAGAGAAATTGCAGGTCGTGAAAAGGAATTGATGAGAATAGAAGAACTGGAGAGATTTAGAAAACTAACAGTAGGACGAGAATTGAAAATGATAGAATTGAAAAAAGAAATTGAAGAATTAAAAAATAAAATGTAAAACTTCCTGTATAAAACTACTTTAAATTAAATTTAAATGCGAATGTCTCCTATGGAAAACAATGTAATGATTGCTGATATGGAAACTCCTTTAACAAGTGAGCAACTTATTTCTGAAAGTAATATTGATTCACACAATGAAGAAAAAGCATTATTAAATATTTTAGATGATTACTCTGAAGAAAAACATCATTCAGAAGATACACAGAGAGCCTTATTGAACATATTAGATGATTACAGCGAAGAAAAAATTAATTTAGAAAATACGCAAAGAGCTGTTCTTAATATATTAGAAGATTATAGTGAAGCAAAAGAAAAAGCTGAAGAGTCAACTAAATTGAAGGAAGCGTTTCTTGCGAATATGAGCCATGAAATTCGTACACCAATGAACGCCATTATTGGTTTTTCAGATTTGTTATCAAAAGGAAAATTGGAGGAGAAAGAAAGAGAATACGTAAAAACAATAAAATCGGCCGGCGAAAATTTGTTGACTATTATAAACGACATACTGGATATATCGAAGATAGAAGCAGGGATGATGACTTTTGAGGAACATACATTTAGTGTGAAGGAAATTTTCAAATCGCTTAACGTAATGCTCATGGGTAGGGCAAAAGAGAAAAATCTGGAACTGGTTTTTGTTTGTGATGAAAATGTACCTGATAGATTGCTTGGTGATCCAACCCGTTTGACTCAAATCATTATTAATCTTGTTGGAAACGCAATTAAATTCACACAAAAAGGAACCATAAATGTAGGAGCAAAGCTTCTTAAGAATAATTCTGAATGTGCAGAAAGATTTAAAGGAGAAGGAAACACAACATTGGAGTTTTCTGTGAAAGATACCGGTATTGGAATTCCTGAAGATAAGTTGGAGCATATTTTTGAAAGATTCAGGCAAGCCGAATCGCACATAACAAGAAAATATGGCGGAACAGGACTAGGATTAAGTATAGCAAAACAATTGGTTGAACTACAAGGTGGGATTTTATCTGTAAAAAGTGAATTCAAAAGTGGTTCAGTTTTTTCATTTTGTATACCATACAGAAAATCTGAAGAAGTTCTTGTAGTCGCAGAAGGAGTTGGTGAAAAATATAACATGGAAGAACTTAGTAAATTAAATATTTTACTGATAGAAGATAATCAATTGAATGTGAAATTGATTTTAAGTTTATTTTCTGAATATAATTTACAAGTTAAAGTGGCTGAGAATGGAAGCGTTGGTATTGAAAAATTAAAAGAAGGAAATTTCGATATTATTTTAATGGATATGGAAATGCCTGTTATGAATGGTTATGAAGCAGCAACATTTATTCGTAGCGAACTAAAAAATAAAATTCCAATTATTGCCATGACAGCTCATGCAATGGCGGGTGAAAGAGAAAAGTGTTTGAGTTTAGGGATGAACGATTATATATCGAAACCAATAAATGCAAATCTTCTTTTTGAAAAAATGTATGACTTAACAATTAATTCTGAGAATAATGCAAAATAATGAAACTGAAAATAATGCTATTCAAAAAAATTCTTTTGAAGGAAATGTATGCGACTTGACTTACTTAAATGAAACCATGAGCGGGAAAAAGCCTTTGATTAGAGAGATTATGGATATTTTTTTGACGCAAATCCCTGAGGAACTACAATTCATTAAAGAGGGTATAATGAAAGAAAATTACGCCATGATAAAGAAATATTCGCATACAATGAAATCATCTGTTTCAATCATGGGAATTACCTTGCTTAATCCTATTTTACGAGAAATGGAAGATTTAGGAACCGCCGCAAAAGACATTGAAAAAATAAAACAACTAAATAATTCGCTTAATTTAATATGTGAACAGGCACTAAATGAAATAGAAAAAGTGAAACATAACTATGCTTGAAAAGAATGTAAATAGAAAATATTCTCAGTGATTTTTAGTACTTATACCGCAAATTAAAAATAACGTACAACGAAATAAAATGGCAAAAAAGATAACGTCTCATGAAGATGAGTTAATCATTATTCGAAAAGAACTTGCCCTTCATAAAGAGGAAAAAGTTAAATTGAATGCAGAACTCAGTGTTGCTCGTAAAGAACTTGCTTTTCAAAAAGAGGAGAAAGGAAAACGTGCTGCTGAATTGGGTATTGCGAATAAGGAGCTTATGTTTCAAGATGGAGAGAAAGGTAAACGAGCAGCAGAATTAAGTATTGCCAATATAGAACTTGTATTTCAAAATGAAGAAAAAGAAAAACGTGCGGCAGAGCTTGTTATTGCAGATATAGAACTTGATTTTCAAAATAAGGAAAAGAAAAAAAGGGAAATTGCAAATAAAGAGCTGGAGGCATTTAGTTATTCTGTAAAATTGGCATCTCAATATTCTTTGAGTTTAATTGAAGCTAGTCGCGACCCATTGTTTACTATTAGTCCTGCCGGAAAAATTACGGATATGAACCAGGCAACTGTTAGAGTAACTGGTGTATCAAGAGAGAAATTGATCAACACAGATTTCTTTGATTATTTTACAAAGCCTCACAAAGCGCGTGAAGGTTATCAATTGGTTTTTGAAAAAGGATTCGTAGTTGATTATCCATTAACAATGATGGATGGCAAATTAACGGATGTATTATTTAATGGCTCTGTTTACAGAGATGATATAGGAAATGTAATTGGTGCTGTTGTTGTAGCCAGAGATATAACCGAGCAAAAGAGATTTGAGAAGGAATTAACTGAAGCGAAAATATTTGCGGAATTAGCAACTGAGATTGCTGAAGAAGCAAAAATAAAAGCTGAGAATGCCACAAGAATTGCCGAAGATGCTGTGAAAGCAAAACAACAGTTTTTGTCAAATATGAGTCACGAAATTCGTACACCAATGAATGCGATTATTGGGTTTACTAAAGTTGTATTGAAAACCGATCTCTCAGCAAAACAAAAAGAATATTTAACTGCTATAAAAATAAGCGGCGACGCATTGATTGTACTCATTAATGACATTCTGGATCTCGCAAAAGTAGATGCCGGAAAAATGACATTTGAGCAGACACCTTTCAAAATGGCGGCATCTATATCAGCAATGCTTCATTTATTTGAAACCAAGATTCAGGAAAAGAATTTACAATTGGTGAAAGAATACGATATAAATATTCCGGAAGTATTGGTTGGTGATCCTGTGCGTTTGCACCAAATTATTTTAAATCTGGTGAGTAATGCTGTAAAATTTACAACGAAAGGAAAAATTACAGTAAGTGTAAATTTGCAGAGTGAAGACGACGAAAAAGCAACTATTGAATTTGCAGTGACTGATACAGGAATTGGAATTGCTAAAAACAAAATAGATAAAATTTTTGAAAATTTCCAGCAAGCAACAAGCGGTACCTCTCGACTATTCGGCGGTACAGGGCTTGGACTCGCAATTGTTAAGCAATTAATAGAACCACAAGGTGGAAATTTAAATGTAGAAAGTAAAATTGATGAGGGTTCTACTTTTAGTTTTACGTTAGGTTTTCAAAAAACAAAAGCAGAAGCAGAAGTAGAAACGGAAATTGTAGAATTGGATTCAGAAATTAAAAACATAAGAGTATTAGTTGTTGAAGATATTGCACTCAATCAATTGTTGATGAAAACACTACTGGACGATTTTGGGTTTGAACGTGATATAGCTGCCAATGGAAAAATAGCGATCGAAAAATTGCTGAATAAATCTTATGATATTATTTTAATGGATTTACAAATGCCTGAAATGAATGGATTTGAAGCGACTGAATATATTCGTAACAAAATGAAGTCTAAAATTCCAATCATCGCTTTAACCGCTGATGTTACAACCGTTGATTTGGCAAAATGTAAAGCGGTTGGTATGAATGATTACATTGCAAAGCCGGTTGACGAAAGACTATTATATAGTAAAATTGTTAGTTTGGTAAAAAAACCCGTATTTAAAAAAGGAAATAAAGAGGATGTAATTGTAAATGAGAGAAAATCGAAGTGCATAGATCTCGATTATTTAGCACATCGCACAAAATCTAATCCTCAATTAATGATGGAAATGATTTCTCTTTATTTAGAACAAACGCCGCCATTGATTAATACAATGAAACAAAGCTGGCATGATAAAGATTGGAATTCATTATACACTGCAGCTCATAAAATAATTCCTTCATTTTCAATTATGGGAATTAGTGTTGATTTTGAAAATATGGCAAAGAAAATTCAGGAGTATGCCAGTACTCAACAGCAAACAGAAGGTATTCCAGACCTGGTTTTGCAAATTGAAAATATTTGTAAACAGGCCTGTAGTGAATTAAAAGAAGAATTTAATACGATTAAAAATAAGAACGAATGAAAAACGAAAAAAATAAAAATTTTCCTGGTAGATGATGATGCGATTTTTTTAAAATCCCTGGAAATTGAATTTCTAGAGCATGCCGATTTTACTATTGAGACATTTGCGACGGGCGAACTTTGCATAAAGAATTTAGAGCATAGTCCGGATGTAATTGTTTTAGATTACCATTTAGATGGCATTGATAAAAATGCGATGAATGGTATTGAAACTCTCGATAAAATAAAAGATTTTAACCAAGACATTCCGGTTATTATGCTTTCATCTCAGGATAAAATTGATGTGGCAATTAATTGTATGCATCATCGGGCATTTGATTATGTTGTGAAAAGTGAAACGGCTTTTGTTCGGTTACAAAAAATTATTACAACTATTTTTCGTTACAAAAAAATGGAAAAAAGAGTTGAGTTGGTATATGGACAGAATGTAAGCCAGCAGTCATTATTATGTAGACAGGCAATAGGTAATTTGAAATGAGTGTTTGATTGGTTCTTACTAGAATTAACAATAAAATCAGCACAAATAGTCTGAAAATAGTTATCTCAGAGTTAAATTTGAGCTTTTAGCTCTTAATAATCTGTCTTTTCATCTATTCAAAGCAAATACGGTAAAATATGCTGTATATTTACTATGTATAGGTTTTATCAATGTTTCGTAATAAAGAGAAACGCCATTAATTCCCCCTGATTTTTTATAAGGGCTCCAACGCTTGCCTCCCTGTTTGGAGAAAATAATTTGTAATAAAGAATAAGTACTGACTAACGAGTTTATAATTCATGATTTAATCATACAACCAAAGTATGTGATATAAACTTTTATCAACAAAATATTTATTTAAGAAATTCAAAAATGAAATCAGTGATTAAAATTAAAAAACCTTCTACTAAGAAAAAATTTTCAAGTATAAGCAGGTTAACAAAAGCGAAATCTTTCACAGTTGTTGCTATTGGCGCTTCAGTTGGGGGATTGGAAGCAATAACAGATCTATTGAAAAATTTGCCTGCCGATACTGGCATGGCATTTATTTATGTGCAGCATCTTAATCCTAATCACAAGAGTTTCCTCACTTCTATTTTATCGAAGGTAACTAAAATGAAAGTCCAGGAGATAGAAAACATGGCGCACATGGCTCCAAATAATGTATATGTAATTCCGAATAATAAAATTATCAAGGTAACTGATGGACATATCAAATTACTTCCTCGTCCACAAAATAGTTCTATTATTTCAATTGATCTTTTGTTTTCATCACTCGCTAAAACACATAAAGAAAATGTTGTTGGCATAATTCTTTCTGGCAATGCAAGTGACGGTACCAAAGGTTTGGAAGCCATTAAAGATGCTGGTGGAATAACTTTTGCGCAGGATGATTCAGCGCAAGCCTCTAGTATGCCCCAATCTGCAATTGATTTTGGCGTTGTTGATTTTATTTTATCACCTAAGAAAATTGCACAAGAACTTGTTCGTTTTAGTAAAAATGGTTTTCCGAAAAATGAAATTAAAGGAAAGCGCAAAGAAGATATTGTTGAAGACAATAATGTTGACTTAAAAACTATTTTTGAAATTTTGCACAAAGAGACTGGCGTAGATTTCAGTTATTATAAGATGCCAACTATCAAAAGGCGTTTAAATCATAAAATGCTTCAATGTGGGGTAAAAACAATAAAAGAATATGGAAAACTGTTACTCAAAAAAAACAATGAAGTGGATGAGCTTTACAAAGATCTGCTCATTAATGTTACTAGTTTTTTTAGAGATGCTGAAGCTTTCGCCTATTTAAAAACGACGTTTATGCCTAAACTTTTAAAAAGTAAGGCAGCGGGAGAAACAGTGAGAATATGGGTTCCAGCATGTTCTTCGGGTCAGGAAGCATATTCATTAGCTATGCTAATCACCGAACTTCAGGATAAAAAAACAAAGCGAATACCTGTTCAAATTTTTGCTACTGATTTAAGCGAACAAGCAATAACTGATGCGCGTAATGGTGAATATTCTCCTGAGGCAATGAGATCTATTCCCAAAAAATTTGTAGAGCGTTTCTTTACAAAAACTGGTGATAAGTATCGTATTGTAAAAGAAATTCGTGAAATGTGCGTATTTGCACCTCATAATGTTTTACGTGATCCACCCTTTTCGCGGATGGATTTTATTAGTTGCTGTAACCTTCTGATTTATTTTGGTTCTTCTGCACAGAAAAAAGTTTTTGCAACACTTCATTTTGCCTTAAACGAAAAAGGGCATTTAATGCTTGGTAAGGCAGAATCGATTGGAACGTCTTCGCAACTTTTCAGTAGGATTAGCAATAAATTTAAAATCTATTCACGCAAAAAAAGTACAGGAGCTCCAAAAATACTTGAACTAACGCCTCATTTTCAACGGACGAATTTAAATAGTAAGAAAGCAAATTTCCCTTCCAAAAGCGTGAATGCAAATCCAATTGGGATTGAGAACGCTATTGACTCTGCTCTTCTTTCTCATTACATGCCTGCTTGTGCGGTTGTAAATAAAGACATGGATATTCTTCAATTCAGAGGTCCTGTTTCTTTATACCTCATTCATTCTGCAGGAAAAGCGAGTTTGAATATTTTAAAAAATGGCACGACCAGAATTTGCATTTGAACTTCGTAATGCCATACATAAAGTTATAAGAACGAAGGAAACAGTTTACAAATCAGGAATTGAAATTGAAATAGAATCTGTTTTTAGAATGATGTCTTTAGATGTTAGTCCACTTAAAATTGAGTGGGACGAACCTTTACTATTAATTGTTTTTACTTTACAAGAGCAGGTAGAAAAATTTATTGAAAATGGAAAAGTAGGAAAAAATAATTCAACTCAAAAAGACCGGAGAATAAAAAAACTGACGGAAGAATTGAATAATATCCGTGGAGAAATGAATACGATTATAGAAGCTCAGGAAACTACTTACGAAGAATTACAAGCGGCTAATGAAGAAATTGTTTCAACTAATGAAGAATTTCAAACCTTAAATGAAGAACTGGAAACATCGAAAGAAGAAATTCAAGCCAGCAATGAAGAACTTCTCTCTACGAATCATGAGTTACAAATGCGTAACGATCTTTTGTCTGAATCATATGAATACTCTGAAGCTATCATTGCTACAATTCATGAACCAATGTTAGTTTTGAATAAAGAGCTTCATGTGAAATTTGCTAACAAATCTTTTTATAAAAAATTTCAAGTAAAAAAGGAAGAAACCGAAGGGAGATTTTTATTTGAATTGGGAAATAATCAATGGAATATCTTAAAACTGAGAGAACTGTTTAATGACATCCTTTCTAAAAATAGAGGTTTTGAAAACTTTGAAGTTACACATACATTTCCTGGTATTGGTGAAAAAGTAATGTTGTTAAATGCAAACCTGATCATTCAAAAAACACACTCTGAACAATTAATTCTTTTGGCTATCGAGGACATAACTGAACGTTATCACCACCATCTCAAAGAAAAGAACTCTTTAAGTTTAATTGAAGCAAGCTTAGATCCATTGGTTACAATAAATACGGATGGTAAGATTACGGATATGAATGAAGCGACTGTTAATATTACGGGCTGGAAGCGTGATAAATTAATTGGCTCTGATTTTTTCGATTATTTTACTGAACCTCAGAAAGCGCGCGAAGTTTATTTGGAAGTATTTGCGAATGGATCAGTAGCAGATTCTCCTTTAACACTGAGGCACAAAAAAGGTAAACTCACAGATGTGTTATTTAATGGATCGGTTTATAAAGATGATGAAGGAAATGTGTTGGGAGTTGTAATCGTAGCGAGGGATGTAACTGAGCAAAAAAGAATCTCAACAGAATTAAATGAAGCTAAAGTATTTGCTGAGTTAGCAACAGAAATTGCTTTAAAGGAAAAAACGAAAGCAGAGAATGCAAAAAAAACTAGCAGAGGTTGCGGTGAACTCGAAACAGCAGTTTTTATCAAATATGAGCCATGAAATTAGAACACCCATGAATGCGATTATAGGATTTACAAAAGTTGTATTAAAAACGGATCTCAATGAAAAACAAAAGGAATATATAAATGCAATTAAAGTTTCGGGTGATGGTTTAATCGTTTTAATTAATGATATTCTTGATCTTGCGAAGGTAGATGCCGGAAAAATGACATTTGAAAAAGTACCTTTTAAAATGGCTTCATCTATATCGGCTATGCTTCATTTATTTGAAATAAAAAATTCAGGAAAAGAATTTAGTATTAATAAAAGAATATGATAATGCTATCCCATCGGTTTTGGAAGGCGATCCTGTACGTTTGCATCAAATAATTTTAAATCTTTTAAGTAATGCTGTCAAATTTACAAAAAGAGGGAGGATAATTGTAAGTGTTTCTATGTTAGAGCAAGACAATGAAAAAGTAACTATTAAATTTGCAATAGAAGATACCGGAATTGGAATTTCTGAAGTTAATCTGGGAAATATTTTTGATGACTTCCATCAGGCAACTAGTGAAACTTCACGATTATTTGGTGGAACCGGATTGGGTTTGGCAATTGTTAAGCAGCTTGTAGAATCACAAGGTGGAAGTATTTCTGTAGAAAGTGAAGAAGGCAAAGGATCAATCTTTAGTTTTATATTAGATTTTAAGAAAACAAAAGCAAAGTTGGAGATAACTGAAGCTCCCGAAATTACAACAGGGGCAAAAAAAGGAAAAGTTTTGGTTGTTGAAGACATTGCGTTGAATCAACTTTTAATGAAAACATTATTAGAAGAATTTGGCTTTGAATTAGATGTTGCTAACAATGGAAAAATTGCGATAGAAAAACTTTCTCATATGAATTCTTTTGGGGAAGGGAATAATTATGATATCATTTTAATGGATTTACAAATGCCGGAAATGAATGGGTTTGAAGCTACGGATTATATTAGGAACAAAATGAAACTTGATATCCCAATTTTAGCTTTAACAGCAGATGTAACAACTGTTGATTTACAAAAATGCAAAGCAGTGGGAATGAATGATTATATTTCGAAACCTGTTGATGAAAAAATCCTGTACAGTAAAATAACTCAATATTTAAAGAACGGTCATCAAAAGAAAATAGTAGAAGACGATGGAAAAGATATTCTTCAAAGCGAGAAAATAGTTAATCTAAACTCTTTGAAGTTGCGTACAAAGAATAATCCAAAATTAATGACGGAAATGATCTCTCTTTATTTGAAACAAACTCCGTCTTTAACTGTGACAATGAAGCAGAGTGTGCAAAATAATGATTGGAATGGAATGCAAGCTGCCGTGCATAAAATGATTCCTTCTTTTTCAATAATGGGCATCCATAAAAATTATGAAGACATTGCAATTCAACTTCAAGAATATTCGGGCACTCAAATGCAGCCAGATAAAATAGAGAGTTTAGTATTGCAGCTTGAAAGGATGTGTATTCAAGTAACAAAGGAATTAGAAGAAGAGCTGAATTTAATCAATATAGGTAATCATAATTAAGCCCTTGATCTTACAAACTTCGAGAATTTCTTTATATGGGTTCTCATTGAGCTCTTTTAAAATCATTCTTTTCATCTTTTCTATGATGTAAATAATGTAACTTATTTAGAGAGTTGTGTAATAGTATTAATCTTAAACCTAAGATCTTTATTAGATGAGAAATTTTGTAGTACAGTTGTTTGCTAAACTTAATCTTAATTCTTAAGAACGTGTGGTGGCAGTATATATTAGTTTTTATTGGCGCTTTATTATTTGATATTGTTCCGTTTCCTTTTCTCCCTGCTTTTACAATTATGATTTTCTTACAAATTAAATTCAGTTTAAATATTTGGTTAGTCATTGTAATTGGGGTTGCGGGTTCAATTCTAGGAAGATATATTCTTACACTATATATTCCTTTTATTGCAGGGAAATTTTTTAAGCCTTCAAAAAATAAAGATGTTCAATTTCTTGGTGAAAAAAATGAAAGAAAAAGGCTGGAAGGGCCAGCTAATAATAGTTTCATATTCGTTATTGCCTCTCCCAACCACCCCGTTGTTCTTAGCTTCAGGTATGGCAAGAATGAATGCTATGTATGTAATTCCTGCATTTTTTATTGGCAAATTCATTAGTGATACAATTGCTGTGCACGGAGGGAAATATGCTTCGGAGAATATTCAAAGTATTATACACGGCGCGCTATCATGGAAATCAATAACAAGTTTAGTCTTAGGATTACTTCTTTTATCCGCTCTTTTATTTATTGATTGGCGTTCATTAATTCAGAAGAAAAAATTTCAATTAAATTTTAAAATTTGGAAATAGGATTGAGTCTTTCAAAATGTATGTCTATCTCAAAATAAAAATCATTTCTCAGCAAAATCTTCTTAAACAAAGAATGAATTATTTTTTCGTTGAGAAAATGGATTGTCTAAGTATAAGAATTTTCTTCCTCCTTTTAATTATGAGTAGTACTTTAAATATTAATGCTCAACAGAAGCTAACGAAGCGTCAATTTATTGCTGATTCTATAAAAATAATGAGGCCTAAATTAATTCGCCCGCAAGTAAGATTAGATAATAGGCTGACTTTTTTAAATGGTCAGAAATTAAGTATTTTCGGAGTTGATGCCGGCGTTTTATTAAAAGCGAAACTTCGGGTTACATTAGGTTATTATGAAGTATCAGATAAATTAACATCAATAACCAAAGTGCTTAATCAGGTTGAATACAATGGTCAATATGATTTAACCTATGGCGCACTTAATACTGAATTTATTTATAAAAATACGCGCTATATTTCGCTGGGAATGCCTTTAGAATTTGGTTTTGGAGGCAATAAGTTGAATTATAAATCAACTAAAGATAATACAGAAACCGGAAAGCAATCAGGTTTTATTGCAATGGCCTATGTGGGACTTTCGGCAACTTTTAAGCCCATGAGATGGATAGGTTTAAAAGGTGCTGTTGGATTTAGAAAAGTACTTTTTAATAAGGTAAAAGATTTATCGTTTGATGGTATTTATTCATCAGTAGGTATTGTGATCGACTTTGTAGAGATTGTTAGAGATTTCGAAATGTATAAACTCAAAAAAAAATATCGAAAAAAAGCAAATTCGCTCGGAACTGCAATTGATGTACTTACAGATTAATTTCTAACATATTATCCTCTCTTGAATTTATATGAAAATATTTATAGTATAGTCTATGAATTATGTAAGTAATTTGTAAGATTTTGTAACACTTATTAATCTCTCAGTTCAGACTTTTGAGAAATAAAATTAACTGATATGAAAATAGTATTTTTGGTTATTTCAATGGTGATGTTTGCTTTGACCGGCAATATTCAATCTCAAAGTATTTATAAATTAGATCAAAACCACACAAAAGTTGGTTTTAGCATTACCCACTTTGGTATTTCTCACGTGGAAGGCAGGTTTAAAAATTTTGCAATAACATTAGTGTCAAAAAAAGAAGATTTTACAGATGCTGTTATTGAAATGAAAGCTGAAGTAAAATCAATTAATACAGACATAGACATGAGGGATGAAGATTTAAAAAGCGAAAAGTGGTTTGATTCTGAAAAATATCCAACCCTGAGTTTTAAAAGTACTTCGTTTAAAAAATTAAGTGGAAATAAATACAAATTAGATGGAAACATAACTATACACGGAATAACAAAACCAATTTCCCTTGATGTTATTTATAATGGAAAGGCACCAAATCCTATGACCAGTAAGAGTTCTGTAGGTTTTACAATTATAGGAAAATTAAATAGAAATGATTTTTCTGTTGGCCAAGCAGGTGGTGTTGTAGGTGATGAAGTGGAATTGGTTTCAAACGTGGAATTTATTATTAATTAGGTTTTGACTAATTATTTTAAAATAAAAACAAATTAAACATAAAATAAAATGGAAGACAAAACTACATCAGTTGAAAAGGAGAACATAAGTAATCCTACAACAGAAAAAAAAGCAGGACAAGAACGTACTGCAAGTGCAAACTGGGCTGGTAATTTTAAAGAAGGTAAAGGTAGCATAAGCACGCAGAGCGGAACTTTAAAGAAAGTGAATTATAGTTTTAAAACACGCTTTGAAAATGGAGAAAAGGGAACTAATCCTGAGGAGTTACTTGCGGCAGCTCATGCAGGCTGTTTTACAATGTCGGTTGCGGCCATTTTAAGTAAGAAAGGATTTAACCCAACTTCCCTTGATACAAAAGCAGGTGTTATGATGGAAGGCCTAAAAATTACAACTGTTCATCTTTCTATAACTGGCAGTGTACCTAACATTAGTGCGGATGATTTTTCTGAAGTAGTTAAAGAAGCCGAAAAAAAAATGTTTGATCTCAGAAATATTAAATATTCCTGTTACAAGTGAAGCAAAGCTTTCGGCTTCTGCTTAAATTCTAAATGTTTTAAAACCAAATTAAAGCACAATAAATCCTAACAATTATAAATGCGTGAATATTATAAATCATTCATTTACTTGTATAAGAGATGTTGCTTTTGGATTGATGACCTTTGTAGTGTTGTGAAAATTCATTCACAATATAAAATGAAATCAAATGAAAAACAACGAAGATTTGTCTAAAGACAAAAAAACTCAGTCGGCTTTAAACGCAGACAAGAATAACACTTCCGGTAAGGAAGAAAACAAATTGCAAGATGGCAACAAGAAAAACAATGAAAAAACCATTGAACCTCAAGGGAAAAAATCAACGGATCAGGATTCAAAAAAAGAGAAATCTTTTTCTAAAAAGTAGTATTTAGAATCTAATTCGGCTAACTAATTAAAATTTAAACAAATTAAAAAAGAAATCATGTCAGAAAATCAAAAAAACCCAACCGAAAATGTTAACCAAAATGTAAATCAAAATGGTCAACAGAAAACCCCTAAAACTGAGCAAAATCAGAATAAATCTCAACAAGAGGAAACTACTTCCGAAGAAGAAACCAATCAGCCAACTGAAGAAAATACTTCTCGCGAAACTAAAACTCCTACTGCAAAACAAGAGAATAACCAAGGAAACAAACAATAAATTGGTTGATTTAAACGAATCTTACAATTGGAATGCCGGTTAATTAACCGGCATTTTTTTTGTGAACAGACATTAAAAGTGTGAATGATACAACTTATTTCAAAAGCTGTGTAATACTTACTTACTATAAAGGTTCCATCTTTGAATATATTAATAATGAACAAATAAAATAAACTTAATGAAAATTTTCAGTTTCCTAGCTATTATATCCTTATCTGATATAAACAGTTTTTACGCTCAAACCAATAAAGTTAGTAACGAGAAAGATTTTGATCGTGCGGAAAAAATATTTTCTGCTATTTATCAGGATGGTAAAAATAAAGACCCTAATAGAACAAAAGGTGGTTATGCAGAAGCACGTGACATTTTTCTAGAACTCTATAAACAAGATCCTACAAACATGAATTTAGCTTTTAAACTGGGAGTGTGTTACCTATCTTCAAGAAGCGATGTGACACAGGCAATACCGTATTTCAGCAAAGCTGTTACGGTTGTTTCAAATAATTATAATGGGAGTTCTTATAAAGAACGCAAAGCACCACTTGTTGCATATAAATATTTGGGTGATGCCTATCACTTAAATTATCAATTCGATAAAGCTATTGAGGAATATGAAAAATATAAATCTCTCATGGCAGAAAACAATAATACAGACAAAAATTTACTTGATGAAACAAATCATGAGATAGAAATGTGTAAAACGGGAAAGCGTTTAGTGGCAGATCCTGTAAATATTAAAGTAGAAAATCTTGGGAGTAATGTTAACTCTACTTATGCAGATTACTCTGCCGTTTTAACTGCTGATCAAAACACACTTTTATTCACTTCTCGGAGATCAGATACAAAAGGTGGACTGAAAGATGAAGAAGGTAATTACATGGAAGATATTTATATTTCAACCAAAACAAAAGCCGGTTGGTCAAAAGCTACCGGCATTGGTGACCCAATTAATACAGATGGGTGTGAGGCCACGGTTGGTATTTCTCCGGATGGACAAACGATTTTAATTTATAAAGATGATTTAGGAGATGGCAACATATATAAAACTACATTAAATGGAGACGTGTGGAGTAAACCAGTGAAACTAAATGAAAATATAAATTCTAAATATTGGGAACCAAGTGCTTCTATTTCTGCTGATGGCAGCGCAATTTATTTTATAAGTAACAGGCCTGGTGGTTTTGGAGGCAGAGATATTTATATGAGTAGGCTAACTCCGGAAGGTGACTGGGGTAAGGCCGTAAATTTAGGACCTACCGTAAATACAATTTATGATGAGGACGCTCCATTTATACATCCGGATGGTGTTAGTTTGTCATTCAGCTCTAAAGGTCATAATACAATGGGTGGTTTTGATATTTTTACAAGCCTTCTTTCTAATGATAGAACCTGGTCGGAACCTGTGAATATAGGTTATCCGGTAAATACAACCGACGATGATGTTTTTTATGTGGTTAGTCCGAATAATAAAACAGCTTATTTATCTTCTTTTCGAAAAGACGGATTGGGAGAAAAAGATAATTATGTAATTACATTTCCTGATCGAAAAGAAACGCCACTTACTTTAATGAAAGGTGTTGTGACAGATCAATCTGGTAAACCGGTAAAGGATGTTGAGATTATTGTAACTGATAATGAAACAGAAGAAGTAGTTGGGGTTTATCGTCCAAATAGCAAAACGGGTCAGTATGTTTTTATACTTACACCGGGAAGAAATTATAATATAACATATAACTCGGAAGGAAATTTGTTTTATTCAGATAATATGGAAGTACCAAAGGAATCGAACTACTATGAAATATACAGACCAATTATTTTAGACCCAATTATTGTAGGGTCAAAAGTTATTTTGAAAAATATTTTCTTTGATTTTGATAAAGCAACTTTAAGACCAATCTCTAAGGTGGAAATTAAAAACGTTGTCCATTTTATGAAAGCTAATCCAAAAGTGAAAGTAGAAATTTCTGCATATACAGATAGTAAAGGAGATGATAAATACAACCAAAAACTATCCGATGAGCGAGCTCAGTCTGTTGTAAAACGTTTACTTGAGAGCGGGATTCCTGCTGATCGTATGACGGCTAAAGGATATGGTGAAAAAATGCCCGTAGCTCCAAATGCAAAAGAAAACGGTGATGATAATCCTGAAGGAAGACAATTGAATAGAAGAGTAGAATTTAAAATAACGGAAATAAATAAATAAACCAATAACTGAAGTATAAATAAAGTGATGAATTCTTCCCAACGTAGATATTTATTTTCGAAAGGAATTGATCAATATTTTACTGATGTTTACAAAGCTTACAGATTTGTAATTCGTTTTTTTAAGGAAGTGATTCATCCACCATTTCATTTTAAAGAAATCATCAATCAATGTTTTGAGCTTGGTTTAAAATCACTTCCTTTAATTACACTCACAGGTTTTGTTACTGGAATTGTTTTTACCAAACAATCGAGACCCTCGCTAGCTGAGTTTGGTGCCACATCCTGGTTACCATCCTTAATTTCAATTGCTATAGTGAGAGCATTAGGATCATTGGTTACAGGATTAATTTGTGCAGGAAAAGTTGGTTCCAGTATTGGAGCAGAGTTGGGTTCTATGAAAGTAACAGAACAAATAGATGCAATGGAAGTCTCTGCAATTAATCCATTTAAATACCTGGTATCTACACGCGTATTAGCATGTACCATAACTATACCAATACTGGGTTTGTATTGTGGTTTTGTCGCACTAATGGGTTCTTATTTCAGTGTACATAAAAATGAAGCAACAAGTATTGTCAGTTTTTTTCATAATGGATTTTCAACCATAACTTTTTTGGATATATTTTCTTCTCTTGCTAAATCAATTGTATTTGGATTTACTATCGGGATGATTGGATGTTACAAAGGATATAATGCAACCAACGGAACGCAAGGTGTAGGAAAGGCTGCCAACCAAGCGGTAGTTCTTGCAATGTTTCTGGTATTTATTGAGGAGGTTGTAATTGTGCAAATGGCTAATTGGATCAGGGATTATTAGATTATGGAAAAACAGGAAGTAAAAAAAGATCAGGAACCGATTATCTCTATCAAAGGATTATATAAATCATTTGGTGATAAGGATGTTTTGAAAGATATTAACCTTGAAATTTCAAAGGGAGAGAATATGGTTGTATTAGGTCGTTCAGGATCCGGAAAATCTGTTCTCATAAAAATTCTTGTCGGTTTATTATCATTCGACAAAGGCACTGTAAAAGTTTTTGGCAAAGAAGTTGATAAATTATCAGGAAAGGATTTGGATGCTTTGCGATTGCGAATCGGGTTCTCATTTCAAAATAGTGCTTTATATGATAGTATGAATGTGCGGCAGAATCTTGAATTTCCATTAACGATGAATAAAAAAGACGTAAATAAAGGAGAAGTTAAAAAAGCTGTGGAAGAAGTTTTAGAAGCAGTTGGTTTAAAAGAAAAAATTAATGAAATGCCTGGTGATCTTTCCGGTGGCCAAAGAAAAAGAATTGGAATTGCGAGGACTTTAATTTTGAAGCCGGAAATTATGTTATATGATGAACCTACCTCGGGATTAGACCCAATTACAAGTGAAGAAATTAATAAACTAATTAATGATGTTCAAAAAAAGTACAATACAACTTCTATTATCATTACGCATGATCTTACTTGCGCCAAAGAAACAGGAAGCAGAGTTGCCATGTTGTTAGATGGAAAATTTGAGAAGATCGGGAAATTTGATGAAGTGTTTGATCCCAAAAGTTCTCATAAGGATAACAAAGAGATAAAGAGTTTTTTTGACTATAATTTTATACAATAAATCATGAATGAACCAGTAAATAAACGTGCAATAGGAGTAGGTGTTTTCATTATTATCGGATTGATATTTCTTGTTGGTGGAGTATTAACAATAGGTAACCTTCATTCTACATTTCAAAGAAAAATGACTGTATCAACAATATTCGGAGATGTAAATGGTCTACAAACAGGAAACAATATTTGGTTTTCAGGCGTTAAAATAGGAACAGTAAAAAAAATGCAGATTTTTGGAAAGTCACAGGTAAAAGTTGTTATGAATATTAATATCGAGTCAAAACAATATATTCGTAGGGATGCTAAGGTTAAAGTAAGTACTGATGGATTTATCGGAAATAAAATTTTGGTTATTTATGGTGGAACTTTTTTAGCACCGGAAATTGAAGAAGGCGATACACTTTCGAATGAAGCCATGCTATCCACTGAAAACATTATGACTACACTACAAGAAAATAATATGAATATTTTAAAGCTCACTAAAAAACTCGCAAATGGAGAAGGAACAATTGGCAAACTGATTAATAGTGATTCTGTTTATAATAATATTGCATCTACTGCAAAATCACTTCAAAAAGCTTCTGCAAATACTCAGGTATTAATTGCTTCACTCGCTAATTTTACTTCTAAATTAAATAAGAGCGGCACATTAGCTAATAGTCTCGTTACTGATACCATTGTTTTCAATTCAATGAAAGCATCTATTTTGAAATTACACAAAGTAGCCGACTCCGCAAATGTTCTAATTAATAATCTGAAAGCAGAGAGTGAGAACACGAAGAGTCCTGTAGGAATATTATTACACGATGAGCAAGCCGGCTCTAATTTAAAAGCGACAATAAGTAATATGGAGAGTAGTTCTAAAAATTTAAATAAAGATTTGGAAGGTCTTCAACATAGCTTTTTATTAAGACGATATTTTAAAAAACAAGCCAAAAAGGATGAGAAAAAAAATTAAGTACATTGGTATTTTTATCCTTATTGTTGCAATTATTTCTGGCGGAATTATTTTCTTTTGTAAGGCATCTATAATTGCATATTTCGTACCTACAGTTGAGCAGCTGGGAGATATACATATAGAAATAAAAAATGATACATCATATGTGAATTCTAAGCTCATTATAAAGAATAAGTCTTTCCTGAAAATAGAAATAGATACTATTAAATATAAAGTGTGTTTATTTGGGAAAGCGTATTTGGAAAACAAAAAATCTCTGGGAATCTTATTACGGGGTCATGGAAAAGACACGATCGATTTTTCTTTGAAGATTCCATATATGTCTATTGTGAAAGATCTTAAATCAGAAAGAAGAAAAGGAGACAGCGCAAGCTATTCCATTAATGTTTCGCTTCAATATTCTACATTTTTGGGAAGGTCGGAAATACCAATCAATAAATC
Source organism: Bacteroidota bacterium (assembly GCA_013288385.1). Lineage (GTDB taxonomy): Bacteria > Bacteroidota > Bacteroidia > B-17B0 > Aurantibacillaceae > Aurantibacillus. The sequence continues at coordinate 27,866 of JABDBZ010000004.1, read as the reverse complement.
AGCGAAATTAAAAATACCACAACCCCCGGATTTGGAAATTGTAGAAGTTAAGTTCAAGAAGATAAGACTGAGATCTATTCAGGCAGTCGCGAAAATCAAAATAGTTAATTATGGACCTGTTAAATTAACGATAAGAGATATGAGGTATTCAATGAAGATTTTGAAGGCGGGAAGTTTAAAAGGAACATGCTCTAAACCGATTAATATTAAAGCTAAGGGAACAACTTTTGTTGAGCTTCCGCTCGATATAAACGTGACAAATATGGGTAAAACTATTTTTCAAATAGTTATGAATAAAGATAAGTATAATTACGAATTAACTTTACATACAATGCTCGAATCTATAGATCCCGTTAAAGAATCGCTCCATGTTGATCTTACCAAAAACGGAAAAATGGAATTAAAGAAATAAAGTAGATCTGAAAGTGAACGTGTGAATTATACAAGATAATCCCGAATTTATATAATGCTTATTGCATTTAGGGTTACCACCTTTGAAAAGTAGATGCATAAAATTAAAAAAACATTCTTTGTTTTAGGTTGCTTTATTTTGATCAGTATAATAGTTGTTATTTTATTTATTTCACCTATTTCAAAATATTTAATTCAAAAATACGACAAGAAATATATAGGTCGGGAAATTACAATTGATTGGGCGTATGTAAACCCATTTACGGGGTATATTCATTTGGACGATCTTAAAATTTATGAGCAAAATAGTGATAGTGTTTTCTTTTCTGCAAATGGTTTAAGCATAAATATTGAAATGCTTAAATTATTTTCTAAAACGTATGAGATAAGCCAATGCACTTTAGATCATCCTAAAGGAATAATTATTCAAAATAAAAAAGATTTAAACTTTGATGATCTTATTGAAAAATTTTCAAGAAAGGGAGATTCACATGAGACAAAATCACCTGTTAAATTTAATATTTTTGACATAAAAATAAGTGATGGAGAATTTTACTACCATGAAAGGGAAATTCCTATAGACTATTTTATTAAAAATGTACATATTGAAAGTGCAGGCAAAAACTGGGATGCCGATACAATTGCTGCCAGGCTTTATTTTTTGTCTGGTATGGGAAGTGGGAGTATAAAAGGAAATTGTACAATTAATTTAGAAAATTTGAATTACGCATATTCTGCTGTAATAAATAAATACGATTTAAATATTATCCAGCAATATCTTAAAGATTTAACTAATTATGGAACTTTTTCAGCTAACCTTGATGCTGATGTTAAAGCCACGGGTAGTTTTAAGGACAAGCAAGATGTAACCATTAAAGGAATGTTTGCCATTAATGATTTTCATTTTGGTAAAAATCCTAAAGAAGATTATGCTTCGTTTGATAAGATGACAGTTGTAACAAACGAATTAAGTCCGAAAAATTTAAAATATATATTCGATTCAATATCTCTTGCACATCCTTATGTAAAATATGAACTTTATGATCATTTAGATAATTTGCAAACCATATTTGGGAAAAGTGGTTCGAACGTAAAAAATGTAAATGCTAATCCTTCAAAATTTAACCTTATTATCGAAATAGCTCATTATATTAATGAGATATCAAAAAATTTCTTTAAAAGTAATTACAAAATTAACAGACTTGCGATTTATAATGGTGATTTTAAATTTAATGATTTCTCTGAGAGCGAGAAATTTTCTGCGGCATTAAATCCATTGTATTTTATTGCGGATTCGGTTAATAAAAATCACGATCGTGTTAACGCATCTCTTAAATCCGGGATCAAGCCGTATGGTAATATTTCAACAAGACTTAGTATTAATCCTAAAGATGAACAGGATTTTGATTTACAATATCATTTGGGAAATTTGTCTACAGCTATGTTCAATCCATACATTATATCTTTCACTTCTTTTCCTATTGACAGGGGAACTATGGAATTTAATGGTAACTGGAATGTGAAAAATGGAATTATTGAAAGTGATAATCATGTGGTAGTAATTGATCCAAGTGTAACGAAGCGAATTAAGAATAAAGATTTGAAATGGATTCCTATGCCGCTTATATTAGCTTTAATTCGCGAAAGAGGAAATGTTATTGATTACCAAATTCCAATAACCGGTAACCTGAAGAATCCTAAATTTCATTTGAAGGATGTGTTTTTAGATTTGCTCGTAAATATTTTTGTTAAACCTGTAACAACGCCGTACAGAGTAAAAGTGAGAAATGTTGAAACTGAAATTGAGAAATCGTTGACATTAAGATGGAAAATGAGAAGTAACTCACTTGAAAGTAACCAGGAAAAATTTATTCAAAAAATGGCGGATTTCCTGGTTGAAAACCCGAAGGCAACCATTACAGTTTACCCTCAAAATTATGCTATTAAAGAAAAAGAATATATTCTGTTTTTTGAAGCGAAGAAAAAATATTTCCTTACAGTTAATCATAAAAAATCGGATTCTTTTTGTAAGGCAGATTCTGAGACGGTTAATAAGCTATCAATTAAAGATTCTTTATTTATTCACTATTTAAATAAAGAAGTAAAAAATCCTTTGATGTTCACTGTGCAAGATAAATGTACTGAACTTGTAGGATCAAATTTAGTAAATGCCAGATTTCAGCAATTAAAGAAAAATAGAATAAAAGTGTTTATGTTTTATTTTGCTAAAAATGCAGTTGAAAAACAAGTAAAAATAAAGGAAGATAATAATATAATTCCCTACAACGGATTTTCATTTTATAAAATAAATTACAAAGGTGAACCTCCGGAACCTTTACAGAAAGCTATTCAGGAAATGAATGAATTAAATGACGAACCGCCAAGAAAAGAATTTAAAGAAACGCGAAAAGGAAATAAGAATATTATCTAGAAGAAAACTGATTTTGACAAGTAACTAAAACTATGTTGAACATAGATTTGTTAATGAAGACAGCGAAATATATAAGTTTAACTATTAAAATGTAACATATGAAGGATTAAATAGAACCACATTTGTATTAAATTAATTTTAAAATAAAAAACATGAAACTAGCTAATATAATTTATGATGCGATGATAGCAAATATTATACTTTTTGAAAGTGTTTTATTAATAACATCTTTCGGATTTGTTTACGTGAAATCGAAAAAATAAAACGTTTAAATTTCTAAATCATTTATTGAGATTGGTGGAATTTTTCACTAACAAGAAATAAATTGTAAATGTGTGAATAGTGTAAGCTATTATAAGAGTTGTGTAATACTTACAGAATTAAAAATCGGCAATTTTGCATTAAACTACTTATACTGAATGGCCATTACCTTTTACATGCTTCAAATGCCCCCTGTGGTTCTTTTTATTTTGCTTATTTCTTTCGGGGCAACCTTTGCGGGACTTTCAACTTATATTTTTCGCAAATATATTAGAATAAAAATATTAAGGTCGCACAATGAAGTAACCGGGTTTCTATTTGTCGCAATCGCCAGTTTTTATGCATTGTTACTTAGCTTTGTGGTATTTGTAGTTTGGGATCAACTAAATGCGACACGAAGTAATGTGAGTAAGGAAGGAAGTTATGCAATGAGTTTATATCGGGATATTAAATTTTACCCTGATACTGTTGAATCAAAACAACTTATGATTTTATATCTTGATTTTGTTTATAATGTAATCGACGAAGAATTTCCCAATATGGAACAGATGAAACTAAGTCGAAAAACACCGGTATCATTTGATAATGTGTTTTATAAAATGGAACACTTAAATCCAAAAAATCAATTTCAAACCCAATTAGTGGCAGAGATGTTTAGTCATTTAAACGAATTGGCTACATATCGTGGATTGCGTATAACCTCCATGGAAACAGAGATTCCGGCACCGATGTGGTTGCCAATGATATTAGGTGCAATAATCACTATCGTTTGTGCAATGTTAATGGACATTGAACATACAACAATGCATATAGCTTTAAATTCGTTGCTTGGTATTTTTATTGCAATGTTTTTTTTCACAATTATTATTTTAGATCACCCATTTACGGGCAGACTCGGAATTAAGCCTAAATCATATAAACAAATATTCTCCATGGAAAAATGGAATACTGAATCTCATTCGGAAAGTAAAACTCAAATTAAACAAGGATCTTCAAAATAGGAATTATGGATTTAAATTTTATTTCAAAAAACGTGTTTGTCTGCTTCATAATAATGGGTTTAAGCTCATGTGAGTCGCATGAACAAAAAGCAGATGATGCATTTGATATTGTTAAACAAGAAAGAATGTTTCCTAAGGATAGTATCCATGCTAAGGAAGAAATAATTGAGGAGGCAAAGAAAACGGAAGTCGTAAAGAAAAAGGAAAATCAGGATGAATGGACTAAATTCAGAACTGATATGGAGAAAAGGATAGCCTTAAATGAGATTAAAATCAAAGAAATAAAAAATACACCTAATGCAACATCTAAATTGCTTAAAAAAGTGGCAAACTTAGAAAAGGATAATAATGATCTGAGAGAAGAAATGGAGGAATATTATCAGGATATGAAAGCAAAATGGGAGAATTTTAAATTAAAGTTAAATCATGATGCGAACGATGTCGATCTCGAACTGAAAGCTTTAGTTGTAAATAATAAAAAATAAATTTAGTTTTTTTGAATTTCGCCAAGTCTTTAATTAATCAGGCTTTCCAGGTGTGAATTATATAACTTATCTTCTTAATTCGGCAACAAGCAATTTACTGAAGCTTCTCATCTTTACTGTGAAAATTAATTCACAAATAAAAGCCTGAAACATGAAAATAAAATCAATAATGACTGTAATAGCATTTAATATGCTATCTTTTTCAAATTCGTATTTTGCACAAACTCCTAACCTAGGAACAGCTTCTAATTTTGTTCTTTTTTCCACAAATGGTGCAGTAAGTAATAATGGTATTTCACAAATTACCGGTAACGTGGGAACCAACAATGGTTCTAGTACCGCTTTTGGAAATGTAAACGGTGTAATGCATGATGGTGATGGTACTAGTGCACAATGTGCTGCAGATTTATTGATCGCATACAATCAATTAAATGGATATGTTCCAACTTTTTTCCCGGCGCCTCTTTTAGGAAACGGGCAAACTCTAACGAGTGGTGTACATTCTATTTCGGGTAATGCAACATTAAATCTTGATCTTATTTTAGATGCTCAGAATAATGCGAATGCAACATTTATTTTCCAAATACAAGGGGCGTTTTCGACAAATGCTTCTTCCAAAATTAAATTAATTAATGGTGCACTTGCATGCAATGTGTTTTGGAAAGTGGAAGGTTTGGTTAGTATGGCTTCGGGGTCAACAATGAGAGGAACAATTATTGCAAACAATGCAGCAATTAATATGAACACGGGAGATACGCTTGAAGGGAGAGCGCTTTCTACCGCAGGTGCAGTTACCATTGATGGTTTGTTAGCTTACACGCCAATTGGTTGTGGAAGTCCTGTACTTACTGGCCCTGTTGCCCCTTCACTTGGAGCTGCTGCTTGCTATGCATTATTTTCTTCCAATGGAGCTGTATCTAATTCCGGTGTAACATTTGTTACAGGTGATGTAGGCACAAACACAGGTTTAGCAACCGGCTTCAATACAGTAAATGTAAATGGCACTGTTCACCCTATTCCAGATGGTTCTACGGCCCAATGCGCAACTGATTTATTAAGCGCGTATAATTATATAAACACTTTAACAAATGATATTGAATTATTATATCCGGCGCAGTTCGGAAAGAATTTGGTGCTTACACCACATACTTATCTTTTGAATGCAGCGACTGTATTTACAGATTCACTTTACCTCAATGCACAAGGAAATCCAAATGCTGTGTTTGTAATTAAAATAAATGGTGCACTTTCAACAAGTACTTACTCCAGAGTTAAATTAATTAATGGAACACAATCCAAGAATGTATATTGGAAAATTGAAGGTGCAGTAACTATAAATAATTATTCTATTTTCAGAGGGACACTTATTTGTAATAACGGATCTTTAGGGGCAATAAACACTGGTGTTTTTGTTGATGGTAGAGCGCTTACTACAAATGGCGCCTTAACTACTACAGCGGTTAATGCAGTTGCAACAATGTTGCCTTCTGATTGTGGTAGTGTTGGTATTCCGGTTATTGAAGGAGTAAAAAGCAAAGAGTTCGTGAGTATTTACCCGAACCCTTTCAATGCATCTGCAAAAATTACTTTAAATGATGTGTCGCAAATTGGTAAAACGGAATTAAAAATATACAGTGTTTTAGGAGCAAAAATAGTGGATGTATTTATTATGGATCAATTTACTATTCTTGAAACAAGTAATTTTTTGTCCGGTATTTATTTTTATAAAGTGATGCTTGATAATAAAGTAATTCAATCCGGTAAATTGATCTCTCAATAAGAGCTAAATTATAAAAAACGCCCACTGGATGTGTCTGGTGGGCGTTTTTATTTTAATGTAGTTTTTATATTTCATGTGTGAATGATGTAAGATAAAGTGATTGTTGTGTAATACTTATACCTATCTAGTTTCAGACCTTTGATATGTGAGAATTAATTCACGCTAAATAAAATAACCATGAAAAACATAAACGAAATAAAAGGAAACTGGAATGAAACAAAAGGAAAATTAAAACAAAAATTTGCCATACTAACTGATAGCGACATGCTTTTAGTGGAAGGTAAACAAGATGAGATGTTGGGTAGACTTCAAAAGAAATTAGGTAAAACGAAGGAAGAAATCCAAGAATTAATAGCGGCATTATAAATCAATCAAATTTAGAAACAGAATTATAATTCAAAAATAATAACATGAAAAAATCAATTTTAGCTTTTAGGTTTAGCACACTTTTTTTTGGAGCGGTTTTGATCAGTTGTTCTACTCCAAGTCAAAAAGTTGAAAAGGCACAAGAAGAAGTGTCAGAAGCAAATAAAAATTTAGATAAAGCCAACCAGGAATATTTGGCAGATATCCAAAACTATAGAGTGGAAACAGACACTAAAATTGCTGCAAATAATGAGAGTTTGATTGAGTTTAGAAAAAGAATTGAACATGCAAAAAAAGAGGCTAAAATAGAATACAATAAAAAAATTGCAGACTTAGAACAAAAGAATAGTGATATGAAAAAGAGAATGGATGATTATAAAGAAGAAGGAAAGGAAAATTGGGAAAAATTTAAAATTGAATTCAATCACGATATGGATGAATTGGAAAATGCGTTTAAAGATTTAACTGTAAGAAATACTAAGTAGTTATAAAATGACACCTAAAAAACAAATTGGTATCTGGATGGATCATTCCATCGCACATATATCTGAAATGAAAGATAATACTTTCATTTCAAGAATTGTAAAGTCAGAATTTACGCATACAGAAAAGGAGCAAAGTCTTGGAAGAAGCGAAAACCTGATGCATCACAAAGAACAACATCAACAATCGTCTTACTACAAAAAGATAACTGAAGTACTTAAGGATTATAATGAAATAGTTCTTTTTGGACCAACAACAGCGAAAAATGAATTGTTGAATTTACTTAAGGCTGATCATCATTTTGAAAACAAAAAAATAGAAGTAAGACAAACAGATAAAATGACAGAAAACCAGCAACATGAATTCGTAAGAAATTACTTTCATTGCTTATTATAAACCAAAATAAAAAAAACAAAAATGAAAAAATTAATTACGTTTAGCACACTTTGTATCATCGCAAGTCTTATTCTTGCTTCGTGTAAATCAACTTCGATTACGAAGCGCCATTATAATAAGGGATATTATGTATCTCACACTAAGAATAAACAAACTATCCCTCAAACGAAAGAGGAAGTAGTTAAGGTAAATAAGTCTTTGTATCCGGAGGATAAAATAATGGAGCAAGTTATAGTAAATAGCAGCCCAACTCAAAATACAAATGAAAGTACAGTAAATATTGTTGCGAGTAACGAAGTGAAATCGTCTCCATCTATTTCTAAGAATAGTAGCAGCAGTATCAAAACAATTAAGTACAAAACTATATCCATCAGTAAGCCGGTAATAGAAATGAAAAAGGTATTTTCTAAAGCGAAAAAATTTGGAAACGCTGATGCTGAAGGAGATGCACTGAGTTTATTTTGGATCATCATTTTAGTGGTACTTATATTATGGGCGCTTGGTCTCATTGTAGGCGACTTTGGAGGATTCATTAATTTACTTTTACTAGTTGCATTGATACTTTTGGTTTTATGGTTACTAAGAATTGTATAATCAATAAACATAAAAACGAATATTCAAATTAATTAAAAGATAAAAATAGAAGAATATAATTGTAAAAATTACAAGGAAGTAAATTAAATAAATTAAAAAATAAAATGAAAAAATTAATACTTATGTGTGCATGTTGTTTAACATCACTTGCTACATATTCACAAACAGAAGAAAAGAAATGGAATGTTGGATTCCATGGCGGGTTAATACAATACAGTGGTGATATTGGTAATAATTTTTATCAAACAAATCAAGCCGCTTATGCATTTGGAGCAGTTTCTATTTCAAGGTACTTAAGCAGACATGTGGATGTAATGACTTTTTTTACACGTGGAGAAACAGGTTATATTGACCATACAAGGATGTCAACCCCTGAACAACCAAATTATTTTTTGTTACGACACAATACTGGTAGCATTGCCTTAAAATTTAATTTTACCGGTGAAAAGTCTATTATTCGCCCTTATGTTTTTGTAGGTGCCGGTGTTATTTGGTATGAAAAAGTATATGAGATCTACCACGAACGTTTTGAATACGCTTTGCCATCTTTTGGTGGAGGGTTAAATTTTAGCCTTGGTCCTGTAGTTTCTCTACAGATTCAAGAAACTTTTATGTATTCTACCTCTGATAATTTAGATCACAAAGTTGGTGGAGCACAAAATGATTTGTTCTTGTATCATAGTGCAGGCTTAACTTTTAATCTCGGTAAAAAAATGGATGCCGATAATGATGGTGTTGCAGATAAAAAAGATAAATGCCCAAACACACCTCCGGGTGTTGCAGTTGATGCATTAGGTTGCCCACTTGATAAAGATAAAGATGGTGTTGCAGATTATCAGGATGCATGTCCTGATATTGCCGGACTTCCATCTTTAAAAGGATGTCCTGATAAAGATATGGATGGTATTACTGATAAAGAAGACCGTTGTCCTGACGTTTTTGGAACCGCATTATTAAAAGGATGTCCTGATTCTGATAAAGATGGTATTGCTGATATTGATGACAAATGTCCTGGTACAAAAACCGGATACAAAGTTGATGCGAATGGCTGCCCTTTAGATAACGACAAAGACGGTATCGTGAATGAAGAAGATGCTTGTCCTGATTTAGCTGGTATATTAGCTTTCAAAGGTTGTCCTGATACTGATGGTGATGGTGTTCCTGATAATGAAGATCGTTGTCCAAGTGTAAAAGGATCAATTGAAAATAAAGGTTGCCCTGAAATTCCGAAAGTAGATATTCAAAGAATTACAGTTATTGCAAGTAAAATTTATTTTGAAACAGGAAGTGCTAAATTAAAATTAATTTCAAACGCTTCATTAGATGATCTTGCTGATATTCTTAAACGTAACGAAGCTGTTAATTTAACTATTGAAGGTCATACTGATAATGTTGGTGACGATGCTTATAATTTAAATCTTTCTCAAAAGAGAACAGAATCAGTGAAGGAGTATTTAGAATCAAAAGGAGTTGCTTCATCTCGCTTAACTGCGATTGGATATGGAGAAACAAGACCGGTTGCTGATAATACAAAAGAATCGGGCAGAGCTAAAAACAGAAGAGTTGAATTAAAAACATCATATTAAAATAAAACAAGTCGTATTTCTTAAGAAATAAAAACTGAAAGAAATACGACTTAATTATTAAATAAGAAAAAATGAAAACATTAACTTTTAAGATGCTATTATTACTTGTTGTATTTGGAACAAGTATATCAGCGCAGGAAACTATTTCTTCAAACGGAAGAAAAGCGTATCCAACGGAAAAGTACGGAAACACATTAAATCTCGGTGCCGGTATTGGATATTATGGCTACGTAGGGCATTCGGTTCCTGTTATTCATGTTAATTATGAATTTGATGTAGCGAAAAACTTAACCCTCGCTCCTTTTATTACATATTATTCGTACCAGAATTATTACTACTGGGGAAATCCACATTATCCATACAGAAATTATTGGTATCGTCAAACTGTTATTCCAATTGGTGTTAAGGGTACTTATTATTTTGATCAGTTATTAAGAGCTGGTTCACGATGGGATTTTTATTTAGCAGGTTCAATTGGTTTTGCATTTAGAAGCACAACATGGGAAAATGGATATTATGGAGAAACTGTTGTACAAAATAGTTCAACAAGTGGTTTATACTTAGATGCGCATATTGGTGCCGAATATCATTTGAATGCGAAAGCGGGATTATTCCTTGATCTTTCAACAGGTATATCTACGTTTGGTTTAGCCCTTCACTTTTAAAATTTAGAAAATCAACTTACAAATAAAAAACAAGACAAATGAATATTAAAGAAATAAAAAATGGAGCTGACAATACCGATCCGGATTGTGATGCAGACAAAACCGGTACAGATAAAAGTTCAGACAAAACTCAAACTGGTAATTCTAAAGAATCAAGTGGCGCTAATAAATTCGATAAGCCAAAAAGAGAAGTTGATCCTGACAGAACTGGAATTGACACTGAAGCAGACAAAACTAAAAAAGAAAATAAATAAATAAGCTAACAATTAAAAACAAAAATCATGGGAAATATACTTTATGCAATAGCAGTAATATTAGTCATCATCTGGGCAGTTGGATTCATAGGATATAATGCCGGCGGACTAATACACATCTTATTAGTAATCGCGGTCATTTCGGTTATATTAAGAATTATTCAAGGAAACAAAGCAATTTAAAAATAAATAAATAAAACAATTTAAAAATAAACAATATGAGCAAAGGAAATGTATTAATTGGTGTATTGGCAGGCGTTGCCGCCGGTGCATTATTAGGTGTATTATTTGCACCGGATAAAGGTTCAGAAACAAGAAAGAAAATTTCAAAAAAAGGATGCGACACAGTTGATGATCTCAAAGAAAAATTTGACGATCTCTTAGCCGATCTTACCGAAAAATTTGAAGCTGCTAAAGAAGAAGCAAGTAGCATGTATGAAAAAGGAAAGAGTAAGGTTGATGAAATGAAAAAAGACGCAAAAACTCAAATGAGTTAATAAAGCATTATAAAACAACCTTACAATAACTAATCTATGAATAACGAAACAAATAGTATTGAGCCTCTTTTAGAAAGACTTGAAGTATACGGAAAAACAAGTTATGAATTAATTAAATTGAAAACCCTTGATAAAACAGCGAATGTTGTTTCTACAATGGTTTCTCGTGGTTTTTTTGTTATTGTTTTTTCTATATTTTTTTGCTGTATAAATATTGGACTCGCGCTTTGGTTAGGCGATCTGATAGGCAAAGCTTATTACGGTTTTTTTTGTGTTGCGGGATTTTATGCTATTGTAAGTGTTGTTTTGTATTTCTATATGCACGCTTGGATAAAGAAAACAGTTGGCGATTCAATTGTTTTACAAATGATGAATTAAAATAAAATGAAAAAAATTACTTCAGTTACCGAATTAAAGGAGTCTATTCTTTTACTTGAAATTGATCAGGCGAGAGAAAAAATTTTATTGAAAGAACAATTTGTAATTACATATGAATCTTTTAAACCCATTAACTTAATAAAAAACACAATCAGTAAATGGGCAACTTCTCCGAATATAAAAGAAAAATTATTGGATGCAACAATGGGTATTACTGCCGGCTATCTTTCTAAAAAAGCAGCAGTAGGTTCTACTCATAATCCAATAAAACAATTAGTTGGAAGCCTATTACAAATGGGAGTTGCAAGTATAGTAACAAAAAACGCAGACGGAATAAAATCCGGCGTAATTGATTTAATAGGAAACTTTTTAAGTAAAAGAAAAAGAGAATTTTAAATGAAAACTGAATTCAAATTTCCTTTCTACGCAAAAGTATCTTTTGTATTTATTGGTTTGTTTGCCTTTATAAGCATGTTATTTATTGCTCAGGGAATTATAGTTCCTATAATTTATTCTACCATAATTGCAATTGTTTTGAGTCCGATGGTAGATTATTTCACAAAGAAAAAAGTAAATAGAATAGTTGCAATTTCATTAACACTTGTTCTGGTTATTTTTACAACCATTTTTTTTATTGCTCTACTTTCCAAACAAATGATGCAGTTGAGTGATTCTTTTCCAAAATTAATTGAGAAATTTCACCAAGTCATGGATCAATCTGTGATTTGGATTTCCGGTAATTTTAATATTAGTCAGGAAAAAGTAAATATATGGATTGCAGATAAAAATTCTGAAATTTTAAAAGCAACTAACTCTTTAGTTAGTGAAACAATTATTAATACCGGCGGTGTTCTTATCGTTTTGGTTTTAATTCCGGTTTATATTTTCATGATATTATATTATCAACCTTTATTATTAGAATTTGTGCATAAAGTTTTTAAAGCAAGTATTCAGGCAGAAGTAAATGAAGTACTTACTGCCACAAAAAAAATAATCAAAAGTTACCTTGTTGGCTTGCTTTTAGAAGCAGTGATCATGGCTACATTAAACTCTTTGAGTTTACTTATCATAGGAATTGATTATGCAATTTTATTAGGTGTGATAGGCGCAATATTAAATGTTATTCCATATATAGGTGGTATCATAGCAGTAATTTTACCTATGATGATAGCTCTTGCAACCAAACCGTCATTTTCTTATTGCTTATTGGTTTTGGCAGTTTATATCACAACCCAATTTATCGACAACCATTATATTAAACCAAAAATAGTGGCATCTAAAGTAAAAATTAATGCCCTCATTTCAGTTGTTGTAGTTCTTGCCGGTGGTGCATTATGGGGTATTCCAGGTATGTTTTTATCAATTCCTTTAATAGCAATTGTTAAAGTTATTCTCGATCATATAGAACCTTTAAAGCCCTGGGGTTATTTATTGGGCGATACAATGCCAACCGAAGTAACCGGTAAAAAGCATTTAAAAATTAAAGTAATTAATAACTAAAAACAAAAAATAAATTATGAAACCTCAAATTGGAATTTCGGAAAAAAACATAGATCATGTTGTTGATCTTCTTTCAAAACACTTGTCAAATGAAATGACACTTTACGTAAAAACAAGAAAAGCACATTGGAATGTTACCGGTGAAAGTTTTATGGAATTGCATAAACTATTCGAAGGTCACTATAAACAATTGGAAGAAGCAATTGACGAAGTTGCTGAACGAATTGGAAAGCTTGGTCACAAGACTATTGGAACAATGCAAGAATTTTCAAAACTGTCTTCTTTAAAAGAGCATCCTGGTAAACATGCATCGTCAAAAGATATGTTAGTAGAATTATTAAAAGATCACGAAACTGTAATTACACATTTACGTAAAGATGTTGAAGATTGTTCTTCTAAATATAAAGATGCCGGTACAACTGATTTTCTTACAGGATTAATGGAACAACATGAAACCATTGCCTGGATTTTACGTAGATACTTGAAATAAACTTATTGATTAATATGACAAGTGATTCAAAAACGATTGACAACAAGGTTTCAACAGAGACTAACACGGATTCAGAAAATAGCTATAAAAAATCACTAGTCGGTTTTTTTGAAGATATTACTCTGTTGACCAAGTTTTCTTTGCGTTTTTTTAAAGAAGTTTTTAAACCACCATACGAATTTAATGAGTTAGTTAGGCAATCGTATTTAATAGGTTATAAATCTTTTCCTTTAGTAGCAATTACGGGATTTATTATGGGACTTGTTCTCACAATTCAATCGCGACCAACACTGGCTGAATTTGGTGCTGAATCATGGTTGCCGGCAATGGTTGCTGTTTCTATCATTCGGGAAATTGGTCCGGTAATAACGGCATTAATTTTTGCCGGTAAAGTTGGATCAGGAATTGGAGCAGAATTAGCTTCAATGAAAGTTACCGAGCAAATTGATGCAATGGAGGTTTCCGGAATTAATCCGTTTAAATTTTTAGTAATTACCCGTGTTTTATCTTCTACTTTAATGTTGCCTTTATTGGTAATTGTGGCCGACACAATTGCAATGTATGGCGCTTATATTGGAGTAAATTTAAAAGGTGATGTCACTTTCCAATTATTTTTTTCCCAGGTTTTTGAAAAACTCGATTTCTCGGATGTATTTCCGGCGATGATCAAAACATTTTTCTTCGGTTTTTCTATTGCAATGATTAGTTGTTATAAAGGATATAATTCTAATAAAGGAACTGAAGGAGTTGGAGAATCGGCAAACTCAGCTGTAGTTATTGGATCATTATCCATTTTTATTTTAGATATGATCGCAGTACAAATAACAAGTTTATTTCTTTAATTATAAATGGAAACAATTGTAGCAGAAGTTGAAAATTTAAAAAAGGGATTTGGCTCTAATAAAGTGCTTAACGGATTAACTATTAAAGTTAAAGAAGGAGAGAATCTTGTTGTGCTAGGGAGATCCGGAAGTGGTAAATCTGTACTTATCAAATGCCTTGTAGGACTTATTGAGCCTGATGAAGGCAATATTGTTTTATTGGGTGAAAGTATAACCGACTTGGAAATTGACGCATTAAATTTACTTCGAAAAAAAATTGGATTTCTATTTCAAAGTGCAGCATTATATGATTCAATGACTGTAAGAGAAAATCTTGAATTTCCGCTTCGTGGAAATAAAGAATTAAAAAGGGAAGAGATTGATAGTTTGGTTGAAGAAGCCCTAAAAAATGTTGGATTATCGGAAGCAATTGATAAAATGCCTTCAGAACTTTCTGGCGGAATGAGAAAAAGAGTTGGGTTAGCAAGGACTTTAATATTAAAACCTAAAATAATATTTTATGATGAACCTACAACAGGCTTAGATCCTATAACATCAGAAGAAATAAGTTTATTGATTTTAGATATTCAAAAAAAATATAATACATCTTCTATTATTATAACACATGATATGGAATGTGCACGAATTACGGCAAATAGAATGATCATTATTAAAGATGGCATATCAATTGCCGAAGGAAAATTTGAAGAACTTGAAAAATCAAAGGACGAATGGGTTCGCTCATTCTTTAAATCGAAAAATGAAAATTAAATTATGAAAAAAACATCTGGTAATAAAATTAGACTAGGAATATTTGTATCTGCAGGCATCGTACTGTTTATTGTGGGAATTTATTTCATTGGTGAAAGACAACAAATGTTTAGTAAAACATTTAATATAAGTGGAATATTTAAAGATATCAGTGGTTTGCAGATTGGCAACAATGTTCGTTTTTCCGGTATTAATGTGGGAGTTATAAGCGATATTCAACAAGTGACGGACTCCACTGTGAAAGTGGATATGTTGATTGATGAAGATTCAAGAAAATTCATTAAAAAAAATGCGAAAGCAATAATTGGTTCTGATGGATTGATGGGAAATAAATTAGTGATAATTACACCGGGTGAACCGGGTAAGCCGATGTTAGCTGATAATGATTGTATTGCAACAGCTCAGCCGGTGAGTATGGACGAGATCTTGATGAAAATAAAAGTGACGAGTACAAATGCAGCAGAGATTACCGGCGATCTTTCATCGATAATCAAAAATATTCGTGATGGCAAAGGAACCATTGGGAAATTATTTATGGATAGCGTATTTGCAGACAACATAGATAAAACATTAGTAAATATTAAGCAAGGTGCAGGTGGTTTTAAACAAAACATGAATGCTGCGAGCCATAATTTTTTATTAAGAGGTTTCTTTAAGAAAAAAAAGAAAGACAAAGACAAAGAGAAGGATGAGAAAAATAAAAATTAGGCTTGATGCTGTTTTTTCTGAAAGATAATTTTCTAAAAATCATTAATGGCTTTTCTATCCCGAAATTTTCTAAAATTATTTTTTGTATTCTAATTACCCTTTCAATATTTAAACAATCATTAAGAGCTCAAAACTATGAACCAAGATCAGTTATTTACAATACACTCGTTGGTGGCTTATCCGGTGGAATAGGGGCAGTCATAAATAAACATCACGATCAAAAATGGTTTAAGGCTTTTGGAAAAGGTTTTTTAATAGGGAGTGGTGGAGGTTTAATTGTATATAGTGGCAAAAAAATAAATTATCTTGTTGGTGAAAGACAAAACCTGGGTTATGCCTGGTTATCACGTATTGTTTTTAGTGTCGGAAATTCCATCGTGGAGAATGCGTCATCTAATATAAATGTTTGGACTCGTTGGCATTTTGATATTGGTTTTGTACGTTTAGAATTTAAAACCGGACCATTTAGTTTCTTGCCTCGCATTATGCCATCTTCACTGGGAGGAATTATTTTTTTGGCGGCTAATGGAAAATTAAATTTTAAAGAAACGATTCAATCAGGTACACTTACGTTTTATACTCCTGTTATAAAATACGCACCACAGTTTGTTGCATCAACACCTGGCAATGGCATTATTCATGTAACAAGTCTTACCGGACCGGTTTTCTACCAAACATATGGTCACGAAATGATCCATACATTTCAATTTCAGGAATTTTCAGGTGTAAATTATTTTTTTAATCCTATTTCCAACAAATGGAAATCAAAATCACCAACTTTTAAAAGAGTAAGTAAATGGATTTATTTAGATTTAAATTATGAATTAATGTTGGCTAATTATTTTTTAGTACAAGGCGGATTTAAAAAATGTTATTGTACTAATTTTCTGGAAAACGAAGCTGAATTTCTTTCAACAAGACGACCTGCATGTAATTAGAAAAACCAATCATCCAAATCTATTTATAATAATAATTTCAAGAAATAAAAAAGGCGAGAAATCCCCGCCTTTTTTGATCATCTTTTATAAGAGATTATTTTTGTTTATCTCCGTATAAAATTGCCTCATCAACTTCCTTAATAGCTTTATCTAAATACTCAGCAGCTTTTGCTTTGTGACCACCAAAATCTTTGGCAGCTTTTGCAAGATTTCCCTTTGCTTCTGTCATTTTGTTTTTTGCTGCATTTAATTCAGGATACTCTAAAGCCTTCATTTCAGAACTACTTAATGATTTGCCAAAGCAAAATACACCGATAAATGCTGCGCTTAGCGCTAAAATTTTTACTGTTTTCATTTTAGTTTATGTTTTAAATTTATATGTAAATCTAATTAAATATCTATAGAAAGTATCCATGTAAATTAATTTAACAATTTAGTTACATCATATTGAGAAATAATTAATTAGAATTAATTAAAGTATTGACTTAAAGGAAGAAGAAGTAATAAATGACTTTAGTTTTTTGTTTTGGCTTGTATCCTCCTTCTTAATTTTACTACGAATTCTATCTTTGAAATGAAATACTCAAAACTTAATGCATCCTTTTAAACAATCATTATTTTTATCCAATACTTTTTCAAGAGCCTCTTGGGTAACTTCAATGGGTTCAGATTTCATTTTATTTAATTGTTCAAGATTATATTCATTTGCAAATCGAACTGATAATGTATCGGTAATACAATCGCACTTGGAAGCTTCAACCGCTGCTGCAATATCACCAAGTAAAAGGATGCTTCTTCTTAATAAACTCTGTTGTTGCATCAACTATAAAGTCACAATCCTTTGAGAGTATTTCTTTTGCTACTGTTTTCTTTGCCTCAAAATCATCATTTGATTGACAGGATAAGAAAGCAATTGTTATAAATAATTTTAAGGTGTATGCTATTATCTTTTTCATTTCCATTTTATTTCTTCAAATAAAGTTTTAATTTTTGAAACACGAAAACGAAACAAAAAAATATTTTATTTTTGGTTGAAAAAAGATAGCGCTCTGAAAACCCTATTAATGTTGAATACCTAGCCAAAACGGTTAATTTTATTTTATACATTTTAACAATGTTTCTTACATATGTAAGAAAATCATCAAAGTGGTTAAATGTTTTTCAAAAGCTTGTCGTTACATTGTGCCAGTTCCTAAATTATTTTCTGAATGTATAATTTATTATGCATTAGCTCTTAGGCACTAAACCTTATGTTACTTTACGTTATTTTGCTGAATACAATTACTTGAACTGCACCTTGTACTGGTTGATTAAAAGAAAACTGGAACTAGTTTTACAAAAAAGCAAAAAATTGGCGATCTCGAATTAGAAAATTTCTCAATTATAAATTTAAAACACAACAAAAAATGAAAAAACTAAAACACATCCTATGTATTGTCTTTCTGACAATAATCACTTTTCAAATCAAATCGCAAACATGTTCGAGTCCGATTCTTCTTCCAATCCATGATAATGGGTGGCAATATGTAGATTCCTTTTCCACTAGTGAAAGATGGTTGAAGTTTGATGCTGATTTTAGTAGACTAATTATTAAATTAAAAGTTTATAATTATTCTGTCGGACATACTTACATACAGCTCTATGAAAATAATTGTAGCACACTGACAATGCTTAGCCCAACAGTTAATGTTTCAAATGATACTATTAGTTTGATTACACCTACTCTTACAGTTGGAAACAGTTATTTAATAAAATTACTTAATTATACTTCACCTGATTATCTTGTATATTCTCTTGGAAAGTATTTTACTTTTACCAATTCAAATACACTAGGATGTTCAACATTAACATGTAGTTTGCCGACTGGATGCGAATTAGTATGTGATGGAGGATTCGAGTGTATAAATCAGGTTCCAACAACTCAAGCAGGTATTAATCAGGGCTGGGCTCAAAATTGGGCGAGCGCAAACGACGGTGGATCATCGGATTTGTTTTCCACATTTTCAAGTTTATACCCGTTTCCAAGTGTGCCTTGTAATGGAGTTGGGTATTCAAATCCCTTTTTAGGAAATAACTATGCCGGAATTATTTTAAATGAAGTATACCCCAGTAATTATAGCGAGTATTTAGAAACTAAGCTTTCATCAACTTTACAAGCTACTAAAACCTATAGCATTTCTTTTTGGGTAAAAAAGGCTACTGGATACAATCTTAAAGTTGACGAAATAGGTATATTTTTAACTAGTGGTCAAATATACAATACAAATAGTTCTTTTTTAATCACAAATTATTCTCCAGCAGCTTCGACAACCAATACAACAATTTTAAATGATTATACTAATTGGCAATTAGTTTCTTTTTTATATAACGCCGGTGGTGGAGAACAATACTTGACAATTGGAAAAACAACATCTGCAATACCAAGTTCAACTGTTACACCTCCAACTTTCACGGCTTGTAATTATTCTTCTCCAAACCATAATTTTAACTATCTGTATATTGATCAAGTTAGTGTAAAAGAAGCTCCTCCTGCTTTAACATTCACTCTACCTGCTGTAATATGCCAACAACAAGTAATTAGTTTGAATAGTTTAGCTGCTCCGGGTGGTGGAACATTTACAGGAACTGGGGTTACAAGTAGTGTCGGAAATTATAGTTTTAATGCCTCGCAAAATTTGTCTAATGGAGTTTATCCGATTGTTTATACTTATACGTTTGGTACTTCATGTGTTCAAACGATAACTATTTCTGCACAAGTCGCAGTAACAAATGAAAACAATGTTAGTGCTTCAACAACAAGTGTAACTTTGTGCTCAAATTTAGGACAGACTGTAACAACTTTATCCGCTTCAGCCACTAATACAATTTCTATCAGTTATACTTGGCAACCAGGAAATTATTCAACAAGCACGCTAGTTGTCACACCAACAGTCACAACAATATACACTGTAACTGCAAACAGTCAAGGGTGTGTGGGCACTCAAACTGTAGCAGTAAATGTAAACTCAGCTTGTTGTACATCAACGGTGACTGCGTTTAATGGAAACGCATTTACGACAAGTTCAGTAGTAACAGCATCATACGTATTTAATAATGATATTGAAATTCCTCCAGGAGTAACAACAACTTTTCAGAACGCGGAATATCTGTTTGCTCCGAATGTAAAAATTACAGTGAAACCAGGAGGCGCTTTGGCAATAGAAAGCTGTCATCTATATGGATGTTCAGATATGTGGCAAGGAATTGTAATTGAAGATGGAGGAAGAGTTGAAATGTTTTCAATTGGTGCAGGATACAACGACAATTTATTTGAAGACGCAATTGTCGGTATTGATGCCTCTAATCATATTACATCTACTATATCTGCCGTAACGGGAATAATTAATGCTCAATTTACCACATTTAATAGAAACTATGTTGCTATTAATGTTTACAATTACCAAAGAAACCAAAGCGTTTATCCATTTAATATACACGACAATGTATTTACCAGTCGAACAATTACGTTTACACCAACTAGTTGGCCAACTTGCACAACCACAGGAACCAGTATGAGAACAGCATCAAGTGCTACAGACGGATTAGCCCCACCTTATTTAATACAAAGCTTTCCAATTTCCAATTTAAAAAGTCCTTACAGTGCTCAATCATCTCAAATAGGGATACAATTAAATACGGTTGGAAATACACTTGGCACTTATTCGTTTAATCCAATTCAAATTGGAAGAACAACCACTGCAACTGATTTTAATATATTTGATGCATTAGGACAAGGTATTCAAGCAACAAATTGTAATGTTTTGAGTTTAAATAATGTGTTTCAAAATACGCAGCAATATACAATCGCATTAGCAGTACCACCATATTCTTATTTATTTGGAGGTAATGGTATAAGGGATATTGCAACCGGTAATTTCAATTCTCAACTTAGTTTAACTTCTAATACAACCAATCCAAGTTATGCAAACAGATTTTATGATTGTCATTACGCGGTAAACTGTGACAACGTATATTCTTTCGATTGTAAGTATGCTACATTCAGAAGTACTCAAAGTAATACCAATACAACAACAGTTGCTCCGGGTAATACTGGTATTTCTTTAAGATCAAATAGAATGTTTTATACCATTTGGAATAACAGTATTGCCAACATCAATACGGCGATCAATATTCCTTTAAGTTTAAATACATATACTTATGGCAGTTCTTCTTCCGGTTATGGAATTTATGCGCAAAGCATCGAAATCAAGGACAATTATATTGGTGCTCAGATAAATCCTACAACAACTATTGGTAATGAATATGTCAACAAAGCAATCAGCATTTCTTTACCAATTACAAACTTATTAAGTATTTCTACGAATACAGGCTTTGTTATTGTAACCAACACATTAAATAATGTATACAGAGGTATTGATGTTAATGGTATAAGTAAAACTACTTTCCCTGCTACAATAAACGAAAATACAATCACTCTTCAAGAGGACAATGCGTTTTCAGCAAGCCAAAACGCCATTAAATTCTACAATAATTCTGTTGGTTTAATAAAAACCAATACACTCTCTGCTGTTTCTACAACAAACGCATTAGTTTCTTTACTTTTTGAATCTTATAATGTAACAGGGACAACAACATGCAATTACTTAAGCGAAAGTTATAAAGGATTTGTTTTTGATAATACAAACCTTGGTGCTACATGGGCAGGCAATTCTATGCAGACTCATTCAATCGGATTAGTTTTAAGTAATAATGGTTTTATTGGTGTTCAGGGAAGCAGCGGGCATCCGATAGACAATGCCTGGAACGGTAGTTGGAGTGGCACATTTGGAGGGTATTCCGATAATAGTAATGCCATAACTTCCCCATTATGGATAAAAAGTTCTAGTCCTTGGTCAGTACCAACCTCTTCTGGTAACGTTCTTCCAAATCAATTTTATAATGCTCCAAATACTACTTTTACAACAACAGGAACCTATTCTTGTGCGACTCCTGTAACAAGTACAATTATTTCAAATTTAATTATGCCATTAGATTCTGTGACAGACGTAAATTATATCTATATAGCAAATACAAATTCTTACCGTTTTTTAATGGATCACGACAGTATTAGAAATAGTGATTCCACTTATATAAATTTCTGTGACAGTTTCAGAGGAACTACTATTGATGTTTTAAAACAAGTAGAAGATGCTTTTTGTGTAGGTGATTTTGCTACAGCTTATAGTTTAAATTCTGCTGTTTCTCCGGCAAATGGGGTTGAATATTATTATCAGACTTTTTATAATTTGTATTATAATTATGAAACGGATGATTTCTCTTATTATGATAGTTTGAGTTTATATTATCTCGCCAATGCATGTCCGGGTTATTATGGGCCAGCAATTTACCAAGGGCGTGCCTTGTACAATTATATTTATTCGACTGCGTTTAATTTTTATGATGGATGTTATGGTGGAGGCGGTGGCGGTCTTGGCAGAGCTCAAAACATACCAGGAAATAATATAAACTCTAATTTAACTAAAACATGGGACTGTAGTTTGTTTCCAAATCCTGCAAATAATTTTGTAACTTTAGTAAGTAAGAACCAAAATGAAAACTTAATAATAGAGGTGAGTGATCTGAATGGTAAAATACTCTTAAATAAAAATATCCGAACGGATGGTTATTCAGGAGATCTGAATCTTGACTTAAGTAATGGTATGTACTTTGTGAAAATAACGAATTCAAAAAATGAAAAAACAATTAAAAAACTGGTTATTTCAAAATAACATTTTTAATTATACTAAAATCTGCAAGCAAATTTTATTGCTTGTAGGTTTTTTACTTTCGTTTAATAGTAAATCTCAAATAGTTAACTATGTAAGTAACCCTAGTTTTGAGAGTTTAAGTTCAACAACAGCTTCAACACTTTATGATGCGGTAAGCTATTGGCAACCGATAGACACTAACGGTGTAGCTTATTTTTTAGTTTCAACCGATCCCGGTTTAGGTAATGCTCCATATTGTAGTTATGGGTTTCAATACCCACGAACTGGTAAAGTCTATATTTTAGCAACATTTTTATGTACTGGTCCTGCTTGTAGTCCTTTGAACGCCGTTGGATATCCACGTAATCGTTTGAAAGAATTTTTGAAACCGAACACTGCATATTGTGCTAAATATTATATCAATAATACAAATAATAATAAGATCGCAATTGATAGCTATGGGATGTATTTTGGTGGAAGTAGTTTGGACACAATTATTTATTCCAGCACTCCTCTTACATATTTAACTCCTCAAGTACAGAATAATACGGGAGTTATAACTGATACTTTAAATTGGGTTCCGATAACGGGGACATTTACTGCTATCGGTACTGAAAAATATCTATTACTTGGAAATTTTAAAAGTACAGCAAATACCAATACTATTCAATTAAACATGCCCTCTTCAACTATGGGTGCAGACGTTTATATTGACGATGTTAGTATAATCGAACTTAATTTACCTGCATACGCAGGTCCTGATCTATGGTGCATTCCCGGAGATAGTGTTTTTATAGGTCGTCAACCTGACATAGGAATCGATGAAGATTGCATGTGGTATAAATTACCAAATACAACAACAGCGATTGATACAGTTGCAGGATTGTGGGTGAAGCCAACAACTACTACAACATATATTGTAAAACAGGACATATGTGGTATGATTAAATGGGATACAGTTATAGTTAATCAAAGTGCTACTGGAATCAATGAAGTTGGAGTTATTAATTATGAATTATATGTTTATCCAAATCCTGCGAAAGAAGAAATTCAAATCGATCTTAAAAGTGATAAATTATTTACAAAACCTCAAGAAATAAAATTATTAGATTTATTGGGAAGGGAAGTTAAAAGTATCTTACTTTTAAATAAAAAACAGAAAATTAATATTTCAGAATTGAAGTCGGGTTGTTACTATTTGCAATTTAAAAATGAAAATGATTTTAGTCTAATGAAGAAAATTATTAAGAATTAAAATGGCAATAAATATTAAAATAAATTTAACTATTTTATTAATGTGTTGGTATTTTTCACCTAAGGCACAAGTAAATAGTGCCCCTTCATTGAGTTGTAACCAAGCAACAGTAATTCCAACTTATACTTTTATAGGAAATACAACTTACACAATTGCTGCTTCAACTATTCCAGACGAAATTGTTTTACTTAGTTGTCCAAGAACAATTCTATATGATACACTTCAAGGTAATGGTCGTAACGCAATCATAAATTCTAATTCCCATTACATTAGTAATTTTAATTATAGTATTGCTTATTTAGTGTGTTACGTTAAAAACACTGGAACTTTAACGATTCTCCCTAACCCATTAATGGGTGTCTTACATATTTATTATGAACCAAATGCAGTAATTGTAAATCAATCTACAAGTAGTTTAATTTCAATGGTTTCTTGTTCGAGTATTTCCATACCTTCTTATAATTGTAATGATGCTGGAATAAATGTAAATGAATTAAATTCTTTTCAAAATATTTCTATTTACCCAAATCCTGCAAATAATTTTGTAACTTTAGTAAGTAAGAACCCAACTGAATATTTAACCATTAAGGTTACAGATGTAAACGGAAGGATTTTGGTTAACAAAAAGGTTCAAACAAGCAATTACAAAGCAAATCTCGATCTTGATTTATATAATGGGATTTATTTTGTAACCATCATAGATTCTGCCAATGATAAACAGACTAAAAAACTGGTAATTGCAAAATAAACTTCATAGTCATTTAAAAAGCCACAAGCACTTAGTGCTTGTGGCTTTCTTTTTTCTCAGCATACTTTTTCCGAAGAATGTGTTTTGCCAGATTTACAACTGGTCAAAAACAATGGGCAGTACGGATATTGACGTTGCGGTTGCAAGTGCTATTGATAGTAAAGGTAATTTGTATACCGTAGGAACATTTAGCGGTACTGTAGATTTCGATAACGGCCTCGGAGTTTCAAATTTGACATCAACAAGTCAATATGGGTACGACATGTTCATTCTGAAATTGGATTCAGTTGGAAATTTTATTTGGGTAAAAAGAATTGGTGGAACTGGACTTACATGGCCAAAAAGCCTATGTTTTGACAGTCAAAATAATATATATTTCACTGGATACTTTAATGACGATGTAGATTTCGACCCTAGCACGTCTGTTCAAACCCACAGTGCCCCTTTTAGCTCACATTGTTTCATTTTAAAACTAACCGCTTCTGGTGATTTTTTATGGTGCAAGGATATTGGTACTACAGGGAGTACGTGCATTGGTAATGTTATCAAACTACGCAATGATAGTATTTTAATGATTGGGGGAGATTTTGGAACTTCTAACGGGGGTCCAATTAACTTCAGTCCTTATAATCCCTGGCCTTTTTGGAATACAATGACTAGTGGAGGATCGTACAACCCATTCGTTCTTAAATTGGATACGGCTGGTAATTTTATTTGGGTAAAAGGTCTTTTGGACAATGCTAATCCAAATGGAAATGCGGCAGGATCAATAACATCTTGTGAAATAGCCACGTCCGGCGATATTTATCTTACTGGCTTTTTCAGAAATAGCAATGCCACATCATACATTGATTTTGACCCGGGCCCACCGACATATAGTCTGACAACTAATTCTCTTGGTAATTATAACACATTCGTGACGAAGCTCAACTCAAACGGCCAATTCGTTTGGGCACATTCGTTTCCGTGTCCGCAACAAAATATTGCGACCTGTCTTCATTTAGATTCTAATGGAAATGTATTTATAAGTGGTAGATTTCAGGATACAGTCGATTTTGATCCCGGCCCTTCTACAACTACCATTGCAAGTATGGGAGGTTATGATTCGTATTTTTGTAAGTTTGATGCTAGCGGTAATTATATTTGGGCAAAAACATTTGGAGGTTTAGGCAATGATGTATGTAATTCTTTCCAGATTAATAATAGCGGTAATATATACTGTACAGGGGGCTTTGGCAATATTTGCGATTTTGATCCCGGTCCTGGTACAACGTCATTATCATGTGCAGGAGTTGGTGATGCATATGTTTCAGCCTTCAGCTCGAACGGAAATTTCCTATGGGTTAAGCAAATAGAAAGTTTAACGTCCAATGCCTATTCTGAAACGGGTTCTTTAGAAGTCGATCAATGGAATAATATTTATGTTTGCGGTTATTATTACGGAACCATTGATCTTAATACGGAAGCAGGACAAAACATCGTTACTTCAGTTCCAAATTACAATGCAGATATAATTATTCTAAAATTAGGCCGCTGTGAAGTCCCGCTGGAATTAACACCGTCGTTTACAATTTGTACAGGCCAATGCGCTACGTTAACAGCTAATGGCGCAACAACTTATTCGTGGGTGTCCGGTCCCAACGCTTCCCAGTACACCGTTTGCCCTGCAAGTACTACAATATATTCTGTCAGTGGCAATATATCTCAAACCTGCATCAGGTCAAATTCAGTAATGGTTACAGTAGATCTTTGCACAACGGGATTAACAGAAAATTCTGAAGAACTTTCAGTTTCAATATTTCCAAATCCGGTAAAGAATAAATTAAGATTAAATTTTAATTCTAAAGAAATACAAGCAATTAATGTATATAATATTTTGGGGCAAAAAGTTTTTGATACTGGCTCTCCAACTGAAGAAATTGATTTTACAGATTTTCCAAAAGGGCTTTATTTGCTTACTCTGCAAACAAATAATCGAAAAAAAGTTTACAAAATCATTAAAGAATAATTGTGGCCGTTTTAGCATTAGGAATGATGAGTGTACCCTATACCTACAAAAGATGAACTGACGATCAGTTTAAACATTCAACAAGCAAATAATTTTAATAACGATTAAAATATTTAATAATATAGGGCAGCTTATTCGCGAAGAAGAAATAAATTTTAAAACCAATAAAGCAGTTTTAAAAACAAATGAATTACCAAATGGCGTTTATATTTTGAAACTGTCAATGTCAATCACTGCGAAGTCGAGAAGCAATAATTTTGAAATAAATAAACGGTTTGTGATCGCGAGATAAAAATTTACTAATGAATATTTAAACTTAAGAAATGAAAAAAAATTATTTTAAACTCATATTGTTATCTGCTTTATTTTTGATTGTTATTACCCCACTTAAAGCTCAGTTTTTTATTTGTGGTGCACCAAGTAATAATTATACACTCACTTGTTTGAATTCCATTGTAATAATGACAACTAGCTCAAACGCGCCAACTAATTATACCTGGACAACTTCCGGAAGCACTCTGACCGGAAATTATGTAAACATAACACAGCCCGGTAATTGGACAGTAACAGGGCAAAACACAATTACATTAGCTTCTTCTTCTCAAACATTTTTAATTTCTCAAAATATTTCCTCACCAACAGTTGCTGTAACACCAACGGTTCAAAATATTACATGTGGTGTCGCGGCATCTTGTTTTACAGGAACAAGCAATCAGGGACCAAACGTCATAACAAGTTGGTTTCGGATGTCAATTTCATATACCGATACAATATATGCAGGCGCTGCTCAGAATACACTTAATGTATTTTGTCCGGGATCTGCCGGTGTTTATTGGTTTAAATCGGTAAATCAAATAACAGGTTGTGTTTCTACAAAATCTGTTTTAGTTGCATCGTCAGTCGGTGTAGCATCTTTTGCAATTACTAGCCCAACAAATTTTACGCTTGGTTGTGGTACAAATAGTTGTACGAGTATGCAGGTAAATACAGTAATTACATCTCCTGTTATAAACGCGCCTGTGAATTATGCATTTGTTCCTCCTCCGGCAACAGCCACACCAGTATTTACTAATAACCCAAATCAAAATCCTATTTGTGTTCCCGGTACATGGGTTGTGTATGTTAAAGATCTTACAAATAATTGTGTCTCATCAATGTCAGTTAGTATCATACAAAACACAACACAACCAAATGCTTATATTTCAGCACCCATTTCAATATTAGAATGTCGTCAGCCTTCAACGATATTGACAGGAATAAGCGATAATACAAATACAAGTATGAGTTGGACA